>DXXH01000030.1:0-13963 GCA_019416395.1 Clostridiales bacterium | reverse complement strand
GGATAAGAACGGGCCTTTGCCGGAGCTGCTGCCTATCAAGGACCATACGGTCATTGATTTAGGAGGGGGAGTGGCCGTGGAAACGTTGGAACTGGCTGGTCATACGCCCCATTCTGTGGTGTTTGCCGATGATTTTCACCAGTGCTTGTTTACGGGTGACGCCATTGGCTCGGGGGATATTGCCTTGATGATTTGCCCCGAAAAGGACGCATTGAATTTGGTGTCCCAGTACCGCCAGGCGCTGGTTGGATTTTTGCCCAATTTGCCCAGACTGCGCCAGTATGCCTGGCTGGGCGGGCACAGTATCCAGGAGAATGGTGGAAATCCTCGCAGTCAGCAAAGCCATCTCCAAGGGAAATCCCAGTATTTCAATCCTATACGGGGCAAAGTGGTAGAGGACATGATTGCCCTGTGTGATGGCCTGCTTTCCGGAAAAATTCAATGGAAACTGGAAACGGTCCATATGCAGTATCATTGCGAGGTTGGCTGCGCGGGAATCAATTTCCGTTTTATATAAGGTGATCGGGCGAGGGTTGGTGCGGAAGCAGTCAGCCCTCTCGCTGTTTTCAAAATTACACCCAAATGGGGAAAAGAAAGAATGAAAATGTGGAATTCCGCCTGGGTGAAAAAGAGAAGTCCTTTTTCGAAAATTTTTGCTGGACAAGTATGGGAAAATGTCTATAATGTAAGGGGTAGAATCACCTGAAATCAGGGCGTTTTTCTTGGGTTAAATCAATGCCGTGAAAAAACGGCTGAAGCAAAAAACTTCCCGAAAGGATTGAGTTTGAACTTGAAAACACCAAAGAAAAAAGCGAGAATCATTCTGATTGTAGTAGCTGCGTTGGCGGTGCTGGCCGTGGCGGTGTTTTTCATTGTCCGTGGCGTAACCCGTTCCTTTATCCAGTCGGAGATCCAAACCCGGGAAGACTGGGAAATCGATACCGGCGATGTGGAAGAACGGCAGGCTTCCCAACAAGTGACTGTGTACAGCGCCCCAGTAGAGGCCAGTATTCAGGTCCAACAGATCGTTCCAGACGAATACGAGGAAGAAGGCTTCACGTATTATGACGAAGACGTCCAGGCCCGGCTGGGCAACACGCTGATGGGCCTGACCAGGGACGAGAGCTACAGCCTGGAAGCGCCTTTGGCGGTGCTCAATCCCTTTGGTACTGGTTCCAACGGCCTGTACCTGTACTTTACCACCAACGCCCCCACCCAAGTGGAATATACTGTCCATGTGGAGAATGAGTCCGTTCCCGATTATACGGCTACAGCCAATAACCAGGGGGAAAATGGCTATAGCAGGCTACAGGAATTTCTGCTGGTGGGGCTGGTTTCCGGAGAGGAAAACACAGTGACCCTTCGGGCGGTAAACCGGCAAGGCGGCGTGGAAGAGATGACTTTCACCATTGAAATGCCAGAGGCTACTTCCGGGTATGACGTGATTTTGGAAACAGAGGATGGGGACAGCGCCCAGGAACTTTCCGATGGGCTGTATTACGCCATGGGTTTCGGGGACTATTACGGCTATACCTTTTTCTTTGACAACGATGGTGTTCTCCGGTATGAGATGGTGCTGGAAGGATACCATTCCGACCGGTTCTTGTGGCAGGACGACGGGTCGCTGGTCACCTGTGTGGGCAGCCATAAGATCGCCCGGCTGAACCGGTTCGGTCAGGTGACCCAAGTGTATGATTTAGGCCAGTATGAGCTCCACCACGATATCAACTGGGGGCCGGAAGGAAGCATTCTGGTGTTGGCCACGGATACGGAAGGGGAGACGGTGGAAGACCAGGTGCTGCTGGTGGATTTGGAAAGCGGCCAGGTCACCCACGCGGTGGACTTCACCCAGGTGTTCCAGAGTTACTTTGAGGATACCCGGCCTGTTCAGGCGACAGACCCCTTTGGACTGTGGAGCGAAGGGGAATGGGATTGGCTGCATTTGAATTCCATTCAATATGTGGAAGAAGATAACGCCATTATCGTCAGTTCCCGGGAAACGTCTACCATCATCAAGGCCACCTTGGAAGAGGAACCGGAGATTGTGTGGATGGTGGGCAATCCGGAATTCTGGGAAGGAACGGAATTTGAGGAGTACAGCCTGGAAAAGGAAGGAGATTTCCAGTTCCAGTATGGCCAGCATGATGTGGAATTGATTGGGACGGAAGAGGCGGCGCTTTTGGGATTCCAGCCTGTGTCTCCAGGCCAGTATTACCTGCGGGTGTACGACAACAACTATTACGCCATGAGCAGCCGGGACGATTTCCAAGTAGAAGTTCCCGAGGAAGTAAGCACTTCTTCCATTGTGGAAGAGGAAGCGGAATCCCACGCGTACTTTTATCTGGTAGATGAGAACCAGGGAACGTTCTCCTTGATGGACTCTTTTGACTTGCCCTACTCCAGCCTGGTTTCCAACGTCCAATGGATGGGTTCCACCTATGTGGTGAATAATGGGGTGTACCAGTGCTTTGAGGAATACGATCTGGAAGGGAATCGGATTCGCCAATTCCAGTATACCTGTACTGCCAATGGGTACCGGGTGATGAAGTCGGATTTTGAAGGCTATTGGTTTTTAAAGCAGGACCAATGAGCCGGAAGGCAATGCAAGAGAGGAGAGAACATACATGAAACTGCTTTCTGTGGCAGTACCCTGCTACAATTCCCAGGACTACATGCGCCATTGCGTGGAGACCCTGGTGCCTGGTGGGGAAGATATAGAGATCCTTGTGGTGAACGACGGTTCCAAGGACGGCACTGCCGCCATCGCTGACGAGCTGCAAGCCGCGTATCCTGGAATTGTCCGTGCGGTCCACCAGGAGAATGCGGGTCATGGCGGAGCGGTGATGAAGGGGCTGTCTCTGGCCACGGGGCTGTATTTTAAAGTGGTGGACAGCGACGACTGGGTGGATTCCCAAGTGCTGCTGGATTTGTTAAAGCTGCTTCGCCGGTTCCGGGAAACCGGGGAACTGGTGGATATGGTGGTCAGCGATTTTGTATACGACAAAGTGGGGGCCCATCACAAACGGGTGATGCGGTATCCCCGGGTTCTTCCCACAGACAAGGTGCTGCATTGGGAAGATGTGGGGAATTTCCCCAAAGGGCATTACCTGCTGATGCACTCGGTGATTTACCGGACCCAGATGCTGCGGGAAAGCGGCCTGGACTTGCCCCATCACACCTTTTATGTGGATAACCTGTTTGTATATGTGCCCATGGCTAAAGTGAAGACTTTGTACTATGTGGACAAGGTTTTTTACCATTATTTTATTGGGCGGGACGACCAGTCAGTGCAGGAGCAGATGATGATCCGCCGGATTGACCAGCAGCTGCGGGTCAACCGGTTGATGTTTGCCCAGGTGGATTTGGACAAGGTGGAAAATAAGCGGTTGAGACGCTACCTGCTCAATTACTTGGAAATTGTGACCACGGTGTCGTCCGTGCTTCTGTACCGGTCGGGCACCAAGGAGCATTTGGAGCTGCAACGGGCTTTTTGGCGGGATATGAAGCGGGATTTCCCCAGGCATTATCAACTGTTAAGCCACCGCATGTTCGGCAGGGTGCTTACCTCTCCCGGACCGGCAGGGCGTTGGTTGACCCTGGCTGTGTACCGCGTAAGCCGGAAGATATTCGGCTTTAACTAAAGCAAGGAAGTGTTTTGCGTGGAATATGATTACTTAATTGTGGGCGCTGGCCTTTATGGCAGCGCCTTTGCCCAGCAGATGACCCAGGCTGGGAAGCGTTGCCTGGTGATTGACCGTCGGCCCCATATTGGGGGGAATGTCCATTGCCAGGAAGTGGAAGGAATTCTGGTTCACCGCTATGGCGCTCACATTTTCCACACCTCTGACCGGGAAGTGTGGGAGTATGTCAACCGGTATGTGGAGTTCAACAATTACATCAATTCCCCGGTGGCGATTTACCATGGGGAACTTTATAACATGCCGTTTAACATGAATACCTTTTCCCGGCTCTGGGGGGTGACCACACCGGCCCAGGCCCAGGCGGAGATCCGGCGTCAGGTGGAGCGGCACGAGATCGGGGAGCCGAAAAACCTGGAAGAGCAGGCGCTGAAGCTGGTGGGGGATGACATTTACCAAAAGCTGATCAAAGGGTATACGGAAAAGCAGTGGGGACGTGATTGCAAGGACCTTCCGCCCTTTATTATCAAACGGCTGCCCTTACGGTTTATTTACGACAACAATTACTTTACCGACCGTTACCAGGGGATTCCGGAAGCGGGCTACGATGCCCTTGTGGAAGGGCTATTGCAGGGCAGCGACCTGCGGCTTTCCACAGATTATATGGAGTTTGTGAAGGAAAATCCCTCTGTGGCGAAGAAGACGGTGTATACCGGTACCATCGACGGGTTTTTCGACAGCTGTTACGGTCCTCTGGAGTACCGTTCCCTGCGGTTTGAGGACGAGGTGTTGGATTGCCCCAATTACCAGGGAAATGCGGTGGTCAATTATACGGCCCGGGAAGTGCCCTATACCCGGATTATCGAGCACAAGCATTTCAATTTTGGGACCCAGCCGAAGACGGTGATTACCCGGGAGTATCCGGTTACCTGGCAGCCGGGCATGGAGCCGTATTACCCGGTCAACGATGAAAAGAATCAGGCGTTGTACGAACGGTATCGGGAATTGGCCAAGTCCCGTCCGGACGTGCGGTTTGGCGGACGGTTAGGGGCTTACCGGTATTACAATATGGATCAGGTACTGCGGGCGGCCTTGGACGACGCCCGAGAGGAACTGGGTTCTATTGGCTGACCGGTTGGGCCAGACCTGTGGAGAGCTTTCCTGAAAACGGGCAAAAAATATAAGAAAAAATGCGGCAGGCTCTTGACAACTTGCCGGTTTTTTCATAGTATATATATGAACGATTGCTCATATGAAAGGTTGTTTGAATTATGGCAGAACGAAAAAATGCCCCTGAGTGCGAGTTCATGTTTGTCCACCAGGAAATTGTGGACCGGGTAAACCGGGAGATGCCCCCCGAGGAAACGCTGTTTGATCTGGCGGAGCTGTTTAAAATATTTGGGGATTCCACCCGGGTGAAGATTTTGTATGTGCTGTTCGAGTCCGAAATGTGTGTGTGTGATATCGCTCAGCTGTTGGGTATGACCCAGTCGGCCATTTCCCACCAGCTGCAAGTGCTGAAAAAAAGCAAACTGGTGAAATACCGCCGGGAAGGGAAAACCGTGTTTTATTCCTTGGCAGACAGCCATGTGCGGACGATTTTAGGCCAGGGCATGGATCATGTGACCGAATAAACTGGGAAATGCAGCTTTTCGAAGCTGGTTTTAGATTTTACTTCCAGAGAAAAGGAGTGCTCAATCATGAAAAAAACCTACAAGCTGACCGATTTGGACTGCGCCAATTGCGCTGCAAAAATGGAAAACGCCATCAAAAAGATCGATGGTGTAGACGACGCCACCGTGAGTTTTATGACCCAAAAGCTCACCCTGGAAGCGGAAGAGAGCCGGTTTGACGATATTATGAAGAAGGTAGTGAAAGCCTGCAAAAAAGTGGAGCCCGACTGCCAGATTAACCTGTAAGCGTCCGTTTCCGGCGGGTCAAACGCCGGACATCTTAAAGAAGTAAGGATCTGAGAGTTATGACCAGAAAGCAGAAAAAAATGGCGATCCGGATTGCTGTCAGCGCGGTGCTGCTGATTGCGGCGGTACTGGTGCCCTATGAAGGGGTTTGGAGATTTCTCCTGTTCTTGCCCGCCTACTTTGTGGTGGGCTGGGACGTGTTGTGGAAGGCGCTGCGAAATATCATTCACGGGCAAGTGTTCGATGAGAATTTCCTCATGGCACTGGCTACGGTGGGCGCCTTTTGTACAGGCTTTTTCGGGGAAGGGGAATACCCCGAAGCGGTATTTGTCATGTTGTTTTACCAGGTGGGCGAGCTGTTCCAAAGCTACGCCGTGGGAAAATCCCGGAAGTCCATTTCCGCTCTGATGGATATCCGGCCGGACTACGCCAACATAGAGCGTGACGGAAAGCTGGTCCAAGTGGATCCGGAAGAAGTGGCGGTTGGGGACGTGATCACCATCAAAGCCGGTGAAAAAGTGCCTTTGGACGGTGTGGTGCTGGAAGGAAGCTCTTTGGTCAATACTTCCGCCCTGACCGGGGAAAGTGTTCCCCGCCAGGTGCAGCCGGGAGACGACGTGATCAGCGGCTGTGTCAATCAGAATGGGTTGCTGCGTGTCCAGGTGACAAAGGCCTTTGGGGAATCAACTGTGGCGAAGATCCTGGATCTGGTGGAAAACGCCAGCAGCAAGAAGGCAAAAACGGAAAACTTCATCACCCGGTTTGCCCGGTATTATACGCCGGTAGTGGTGATCTGCGCCGTGGTTCTGGCCCTGGTTCCCCCACTGTTTGTAGGGAACTGGACCGGCTGGATCGAAAAGGCTTTGATCTTTCTGGTAGTGTCTTGTCCCTGCGCTTTGGTGATCTCCGTGCCGCTGAGCTTTTTTGGGGGCATCGGCGGAGCTTCCCGTCAGGGAATTCTGGTAAAAGGCGGCAACTATCTGGAAATTTTGGCGGATACGGAAATTGTGGTGTTTGACAAGACCGGTACTTTGACAGAAGGCGTGTTTAACGTCACCGCGGTGCACCCGGACGAGTATTCGGAAAGCGGTTTGTTGGAAATGGCCGCTTTGGCGGAAAGCTATTCCGACCACCCCATTTCCAAATCTCTGAAGGAAGCTTATGGCAAGGAGATCGATTCTGCCCGGGTAGGCCAGGTAGAGGAGCTGTCCGGCCGGGGTGTCCGGGCGCAGGTGGACGGAAAAACTGTCTGCGCCGGCAACGACAAGCTGATGGACGAGATCGGGGTGAAGTGGCATCCCTGCCATCGGGTGGGAACCACGGTTCACGTGGCGGTGGACGGCCGCTATATTGGCCATATTGTCATTTCAGACCAGGTGAAAGAGGATTCCAAAGAAGCCATTACCGCTCTCAAGGCTCAAGGGGTAGCGAAGACAGTGATGTTGACCGGCGATGCCAAAGCTGTGGGAGAAAGCGTGGCAAAGGAGCTGGGCTTGGACGAAGTTTACACCCAACTGCTTCCCGGGGATAAAGTGGAGAAAGTGGAAAACCTGCTCCAGCAGAAGAGCCGGAAAGGAAAACTGGCCTTTGTGGGCGATGGTATCAACGATGCGCCGGTACTTTCCCGGGCGGACATTGGAATCGCCATGGGGGCTTTGGGCAGTGACGCCGCCATTGAGGCTGCGGACATTGTGCTGATGGACGATAAGCCCTCTAAAATCGCGAAGGCTATGGATATTTCCAAGCGCACGCTGCGGATCGTCCGGCAGAATATTATCTTTGCTTTGGGGGTAAAGCTTTTGGTGCTGATCCTCACGCCTTTTGGGCTTTCCAATATGTGGGAAGCGGTGTTTGCCGATGTGGGCGTCACGGTAATCGCAGTCATAAATGCGTCCCGGGCCTTGCAAGTGGGCAGAAAATAATTTACAATACTGTGGGAACCCTAGATAGGGGAAAGGCCAGCCTGGTTGCCTTCCGGACGGAAAGCGGCCGGGCTGTTGCCAGGAAAGAAGAAAGGAGAAGGCATTATGCTGGAACTGCAACATATATCCTGGACCGCTCCTGGGGGCAGTCAAGTGTTGCGCGATGTGAGCCTGACCGTACCAGAGGGGAAGCTGACAGTGATTACTGGCCCCAATGGCGGGGGCAAGACCACCTTGGCGAAGATCATCGCGGGCCTTGAGACTCCGGACAGCGGCAAGATTCTTTTAGATGGACAGGACATTACGGGACTTGACGTGACGGAACGGGCCCGGGCTGGGGTGAGCTTTGCCTTTCAGCAGCCTGTACGGTTTAAGGGATTTACAGTACGCCGGCTGCTGGAGCTGTCCGCCGGGCAAAAGCTCTCCACGGATAAGCTTTGTGAGATGCTGGGCCGTGTTGGGCTCTGCGGACGGGAATATATCAACCGTGAAGTAGACGCGACTCTTTCCGGTGGCGAGATCAAGCGGATTGAAATTGCCACCGTGCTGGCCCGCCACACAAAGCTTTCCCTGTTCGATGAACCGGAAGCGGGTATTGACTTGTGGAGCTTTGCCAATTTGATCGATGTGTTCCAAAGCCTTCGGGGGAAACTCCAAGGGACTCTGATCATTATTTCTCACCAGGAGCGGATTCTGCAAATTGCAGACGAGCTGGTGGTGATTTCCGGGGGCACCTTGAAAGAAAAGGGTCCTGCCCAGGAACTGTTGCCCGGGCTGATGGCAGGCAGCATTCCGTGTGACGCCTGCGCGAAAAGAGAGGCGGTGTTCAAGTGAAAAGCGTAACGGAAGAACTGTTGAAACTTGTGTCCGATTGGTCGGGGGAATTTAAGGGAGCGTTTAATATCCGTGAAGACGGTGGCTGTGCCGGACGCCAGTCCACGGAGCACATTAAAATCGATTCCAAAAAGGATCTGCCGGGCTTGGACATTCATATTTTACCTGGTACCAAGGGAGAAACGGTTTCTATCCCCGCCTGTGTCACCCACGGAGATGTGGACGACCTGGTGTACAATGATTTTTATGTGGGGGAATACGCCGATGTGACCATTGTGGCTGGGTGTGGCGTTCACACGGAAAATGGAGAACCTGCCCGGCACAACGGGATTCACCGTTTCTTTTTGGAGAAAGGCGCCCGGGTAAAGTACATTGAAAAGCATGTGGGGACCGGACATGGGACGGGGATCCGTTCCATTGATCCTGTCACTCAGTGCGACCTGAAAGAGGGCGCAGTGCTGGAGATGGACACGTCCCAGATTGGGGGAGTGGATCATACCACCCGCAAGACGAAAGCCACCTTGGGGCCCAAAGCCAAACTGCTGATCCGGGAGCGGCTTTTGACGGAATTCAAGCAAGAAGCGTATACGGACTTTGAAGTGACCATGAATGGGGAAGGGGCGACCACGAATTTGGTGTCCCGCTCCGTGGCAAGAGGGGAATCCTACCAGTCTTACCGTTCCCGGATAGTGGGGAATGCTCCTTGCGCCGGGCATTCGGAGTGCGACGCCATCATCGCCGACAAAGGGCGGGTAGACGCTTCCCCGGAGCTTTCCGCCAACGACGGTGACGCGGCGCTGATTCACGAAGCGGCGATTGGCAAGATTGCCGGGGAACAAATTATGAAGTTGCGCACGCTGGGGCTTACCGAAGAGGAAGCAGAAGAAAAAATCGTGGAAGGTTTCTTGAGTTGACCACCTGCGGTGGTGCTCGCCGCGCAGGCGGCAGATCAGCCGCCAGGTGAAGCGGAAACCGGTCCTTTGTCACCCGCGTTTATTGCGAAAAGTGGATTTTTTAGCTTTCACCACCTGCGGTGGTGCTCTTCGAACAGACGGCATGTTAGCCGCCCAGTGAAGCGACAAAAGTCCATTGTCTGTATGAAATATTCTTAAAATTGGGGTAATGGAAAACCCGCCGGATCTATGGACCGGCGGGTTTGTTTTATCCAGAAGAGGAAAGCTTTCTGTTGCACAGGGAAACAACTTCCTGAAGGCTTTGAAAAGGGGGAACATGTTCTTGTTTGGCCAGTTGTACCAGGCAATCGGGACCGAAATCGTGAAGACAAACGCAGTCCAGAAGCTGCTGGAGAAAGCTTTCTGTATGTTCTTTTGCGAAAAGTTTCCACAGCGTATCATTGCATCGGAACAAGTCAAAAGCGATGGGGCCAAGTTCGTACCAAGGGGGAGCAATGTGGGCGTCTGCCCAGTCAATGATTATGAGTCCATCGTTTTGGTCCACCAGGATATTTTCTCCAGTGAGATCCCCATGGGTGAGGACCAATTCTTCCAAATCCAATGTTTCCAGACGGGCGAGGCATTCCTCTCGGAGAGAAGGAGAAAGCTGCTGGAATCTGGGGTTCTTCCGGGCGGACGCCTTTAAATCCTGGGCGGGAAGAAGGCCTTCAACCGGGCGGTTGAAGGTTTTAAGCAGCGTTTTCAATTGTTCCACAAAATGCGTTTTTTGAGCGGGAGAAGCGGAAGCAAGCCAGTCACCAGCTTCTTGCCCGGAAGCGTAAGCGGTTACCAGGTAATGAAACTCGTATTTGTCGGTAATTTTCCCCGGAGCAATGCATTCCGGAGTGGGGATTCCCCAAGCAGCGGCTTGGCGGCAGGCGGCGGTTTCTGTGAGGATATCCGGTTCCGGATCCAAGCCGGACTCCTTTGGGAAAAAGATTTTGAGTACCAGATCGCCGCAGCGAAAAACTCCGTTAGTACCGGGTGTCAGAGGGGAAAGGTCATGCCAAGGAAGATGCTCCCTGCGGCAGATTTCCCTGGCCAGAGGGGTAAACGCGGGAATGGATTGATACACCCGGCTCCAATCCTGCCAATTGGCGATGGTTTCTTGGAAAAGTTCCCGGCTCATTTCTCAAAATCCTTATAGAGCAGGCTGGGTTGGATCCCATGGTTATTTTGGTATTTCCCGCTTTGATACAAATCGTATTCCCCTCGAATGTCGTGGTAATAGATTTGGCAGATTTCCACGTCCGGGTAGATCCGGATAGGTTGGACGCAGAAAATTTCCAAGGTCCAGTACCCTGCGAATCCCACGTCCCCAAAACCTGCGGTGACATGGATAAAAAGCCCCAGCCGCCCAATGGAAGAACGTCCTTCCAGCATGGGGACGAATTTGTCCGTTTTTGTGAACTCATTGGTTCGTCCTAAGTAAAGCTTGTCAGGCTCTAATACCAGCCCGTCTTCCGGAATGGTGATTTTTTCCACAGGGTTTGGCACTTTCATATCCAGAACTTTATTTTGGTAGACCAACAGTTCCTTGTGCAGGGAAAGGTTATAACTGTTTGGGTTTAAACGCTGGGGATCAAACGGATCGATGACAATCTCTTTTCCCATGTGCCCAGCGATTTCTTTTCCCGATAAAATCATGGCGGGTTCTCCTTTCTCTTCCCAGGGGTGAGGGCTGTTTCCACGGCCCTTATTGGCTCTCATCATACCATGTCTTCCTGTGTGGCACAAGAGATTGTGCCTGAAAAATAATCCACCTCTTGTCTTTTCCATAAAAAACCTGTACAATAAAAGTTGCAAATGAAACATTTTGGAAAGGCGGACAGAGAGTGGGAGTTGTTGAGAAGATTAAGCCCTATTTGGGGGACAAGGCGTTTTACAAGCATGTGGTAGGGATTGCCCTGCCCATATCCATGCAAAGTCTGATTACCATTGGCGTGAACATGACGGATACCATTATGCTGGGGAAGCTGGGGGAGACGGCCTTATCAGCGTCGTCGCTGGCCAACCAGTTTATCAGCATTTTTCAGATTTGCTGCATGGGGATTGGCATGGGGGCCTCGGTGCTGACTTCCCGGTTTTGGGGCATGCAGGATAACCATTCGCTGCGAAAGGCGATCACCATTATGCTGCGTCTGTGTTTTGTATTTGGTTTGGTGTTTACACTGGCCACGATTTTCTTCCCCCAGGGGTTGATGCGGATTTATACCAACGATCCGGCTATTATCAAAGCGGGCACCAGCTATTTTCAGTGGTCTATCCCTTGTTACTGGCTGTTGGGTTTTTCTTTGACCTGTACCATTGTTCTGCGAAGCGTAGGGCAGGTGCGGCTTCCCTTGATCTGTTCGGTTTTAGCGTTTTTTGTCAATGTGTTTTTCAATTACCTGTTTATATTCGGCGCCTTTGGGGCGCCCCGTATGGAAGTAGCCGGCGCCGCTTTGGGAACGGTAATTGCCCGGGTGTTTGAATTTTCCTTTATCTGCGGCTATTTTTTGTTTGTGGACAAAAAGATCGGTTACCGGCTGAAGCATCTGACTATGAAATGCCAGGACTTGGTGGGGGATTACTTGCGGATCAGTATCCCTGTGCTGGTCAGCGACACTTTGCTGGGGCTGGGAAACAACGCAGTGGCCATGGTGATGGGGCGGATAGGGGCCACCTTTGTTTCAGCCAACGCTATCACCACAGTGACCCAGCAGCTGAGCACTGTGTTTATTCAGGGAATTTCCAACGCCAGCTCCATTATTACCGGGCATACCCTGGGGCAGGGGGACTATGATCGGGCTCAGCGACAGGGATTTACCTTCCTGGGTTTGGGAACGGTGATAGGCGTGTTTGCCGGTTTGTTGATTATGGCCATCAGCGCTCCGGTGATTTCTTTCTACGATATCACAGAGGAAACGCAGGGAATCGCCGAGCAGTTGATGCTGGCCGTTGGGTTTATCGTCATTTTTCAGTCCATGAACTCCATTCTCACCAAAGGTGTGCTTCGTGGTGGCGGGGATACCAAATTTTTGATGATTGCGGATATTTTGTTCCTCTGGGCGGCCTCGGTGCCTTTGGGAGCGCTGGCAGGGCTTGTGTGGCACCTTCCCGCCTTCTGGATCTATACGTTCCTGAAAATTGACCAAATTATCAAAGCGGTGTGGTGCGTGTTCCGGTTGTCCAGTAAGAAATGGATCAAGCGTATTGAGACCCGCTAATTTTTCCCTGTGAAAAAGCGTAGGTGCGGAAACAAAAGGGCGTCTCCCTGGTTTGGGAGACGCCCTTTTTTAGGGGAAAAGTTAGAATTCCATGTGTTTGTATAAATAGTTGGTCAGGAAGAAGGAACATGCATACAGTACCAGTATGCCAATGATACCGATAGGTGCTAAAAGGGCGGCGTTGTTTTGAACGAAATCAAAGGCGGCGCTGATGGCCTCGTCCGACCAGATCCCTGCTTTGTTTAATGCAAAAAGAAGTCCTGTGGGAAGAAAGACCATCAATAAAAATACTACAACCACTACATTTTGTCCCAGTTTTAAGCTTACAGGCAGCATGACGGATTGGATAAACAGCATGACTAGAATCAGCAGGAGAACAATCCATGATGACATAGGGGAGCCTGCGGCCAGGTTATTTAACACAATGATGCCTGCGAAGATTGCCAAGCTGATCATACCCGCCAGGTATTTGGAAAGAATTACTTTCGTCCGGGAAATGGGGCTGGCGCAGATGAATTTATTCCAGCCGCAGGTTTTATCATAATAAAGGGAATAGGTGGGCATCATGGAGCCTAGAGACACAAGGACGCCAATGGTGGGACCCAGAAGTTCCACTTGTCCCAAAACAAGGTTGTAGATAACGAAGAGGACCATTACCACCAGGGAAATGAGCAGTTCTTTCTTGGCGCTGAAAAAATCCTTATACAATAATCCGAACATAGTTTATCGCCCTGCCTTTCCGGAAAGTTTCTTTCCCTTAATACTGTAGAGCATAATGTCGTCCAGGGTGGCGTTTTCCACCGTGTAACTTCCTGGAATTCGGTACCGCTTCACCAGGGCGGTCACCCCAAAATCGCTTTTCCGGTAGCCTGTTACGGCTTCGGGAGCCAATTCTTCCAGCTGTTCCATGGTGCAGTGGAGCAGTCCGTAGGTTTCCAACAGGCTGTCCTTTTCCCCGGTCATGAGAAGCTTCCCCTCGTGGATAAAGGCGATATAGTCGGCGATCTTTTCCAAATCCCCGGTGATGTGGGAAGACAGGAATACACTGTGGTTCTCGTCCTGAATGAAATCGTAGAGAATGTCCAGAATATCGTCCCGGACAATGGGATCCAGGCCGCTGGTGGGTTCGTCCAACAGCAGCTTCGCCCCATGGGACAAAGCTACCGCTAAGGAAGCTTTCATCACCATGCCCCGGGAATATTCCTTGACCTTTTTGCTCCAGTCGATTTGAAACCGGTCCATATAGCGGTGGTATGTTTGGGAATCCCAGTTCCGGTAAATCTTTTTCAAGGATTTTTCCAGGTGTTTGGCGTTCATTTCCGGGGGAAAGAATCCGTTGTCCAAAACAAGGCCCACATCTTCCATCACAGAACGGTCGCAAGTGGGGTTCTTGCCTAATATCCGGACGTCGCCGCTGTCTTTCTGCAGCAACCCCAGTGTGGCCTTGATGGTGGTGCTTTTTCCAGCGCCATTTTCCCCGATAAATCC
>DXXH01000003.1:40322-60035 GCA_019416395.1 Clostridiales bacterium | reverse complement strand
TCAACCGCATCGACCGGAATCCCGGGGGCATTGTCATGGCCGCGAAAAACGCTGAAGCCCTGCGGGTTTTGAACCAAAAGGTAAAGGACCGGGAAATGCACAAATTTTACCTGTGCGTCGTGTGCGGCCATCTGGACAAAAAAGAAGACCTGCTCACCGGTTACCTGGAAAAGAACGAATCCCAAAACCGGGTATACATTTCCAAAAAACCGAAAGACGGTGCTAAAACCATTCGCACCCGCTATCGGGTATTAGAGGAAAAGCGGGATTTTTCCCTGGTGGAAGTGGAACTGCTCACCGGACGCACCCACCAAATCCGAGCTCACTTTGCTTCCATCGGCCATCCCTTGGCAGGCGATGGAAAATACGGCAAAAACACTGTAAATAAGGAAATCGGTTTCCCCTATCAGGCGTTGTACTCCTACAAACTCCGGTTCGATTTCCAAACAGACGCGGAAGGGCTTTCCTATCTTGACGGAAAAGAATTTTCCGCCGGGGACGTTTGGTTCCTTCCGGAATTCCAGGCTATGCCCTAACTCTAAAACTTTGCCACACTGTTGAAAATACGCCCTACCAAGGGCAGAATTTGGAAGTGACTTCATGCGCGTGATCCATTTGATTGGCGGCGGCGATACCGGCGGCGCCAAAACACATGTACTCAACTTGCTGAAAGAATTGAACCAATCCATTGACGCCCAGCTGTTTTGCTTTCGCAAAGGCGATTTTTCTGAAGACGCTGCAAAAATGGGAATTCCCATTGAGGTGATCGAATCCGGCAACCCGGTGGTAGGCTTGCGGGAATTGAAGCGCCGGTTAGGGGGCCAAAAGGTGGACATTATCCACTGCCACGGTGCCCGGGGCAACCTGATGGGCAACCTGATCAAAAAATTCCTGGGAGCGCCGGTGGTCACCACCGTCCACAGCGACTACAGGCTGGACTATCTGGGACGGCCCGTGGCACGGCTTTCCTACGGCACTACCAATATGGTAGCTTTGCGCAGGGTAAATTTTTACATCGGCGTTTCCGATCCCATGACGGACATTCTCATCGAGCGGGGATTTCCTGCGGACCGGATCTATACCATTTACAACGGCATTGACTTTAAAACCCCCATTCAAACGGTTCCCAAAGAGGAATTCTTGAAAAGCGTAGGCATGGACTGGCAGGAAGAGGATGTAATCGCCGGTATCGCCGCCCGACTTTCCCCTGTGAAAGATATTCCCACCCTGCTTCGGGCCATGAAAATCGCCTGTGAACAGAATCCCCATTTAAAGCTGTTAATAGCCGGTGACGGTGAAGATCGTGAAAAACTGGAAACCATGGCTAAAGAACTGGGAATCGCCCACCGTGTTTGTTTTGCCGGGTGGCTGGGAGATATCAACTCCTTCTACAACACCATTGACATCAACCTGCTCACTTCGCTTTCGGAAACCTTCCCCTATTCCCTGACGGAAGGTACCAGAATGCACCGCGCCACCATTGCTTCCCATGTGGGCGGCGTACCGGTACTCATTGACGATGGGGTAAACGGCCTGATTTTTGAACCTGGGAACGCCCAGCAGCTGGCCCAGCACTTGGTGACGTTGGCTGGAGATAAAGAATTGCGGGACGCCTTTGGAGAGCGCATCTATGAAAAGGCTTCTCGGGAATTTTCCATCGACCGCATGGTGGAACACCAGCTGGAAATCTATGAAAGTATTTTGAAGCGGGACGCCCGGCAAAAAGCCCGCCGCCGGGACGGGACCATCATCTGCGGCGCTTACGGACACGGCAATGCTGGTGACGACGCGATTTTGAAATCCATTATCCAGTCGGTACAAGAATTGGACGATACCATGCCCATTACCGTACTTGCCAAAAACACCCAGAGCATCAAAAAGCGCTATCGGGTCAACTCCATTTATTCTTTCAACATTCCCCGCATGATGGCGGCGATGCGGAAATCCGTGCTTTATATCAATGGCGGCGGCACTTTGATCCAAAACGCTACCAGCCGCCGCAGCCTGTGGTACTATTTGTTTACCCTGCGCTTGGCAAAATTCCTGGGCAATAAGGTGGACATGTACGGCTGTGGGATCGGCCCCGTGCGAGGGAAAAAGAATATCCGGCTGGTGAAAAAAGTACTGGACCGCTCAGTGGACACCATCACACTGCGGGAAAAGGATTCCATGGAAGAATTGGAAAGCTTTGGAGTGAAACGCCCGGAAATCTTGCTCTGTTCCGATCCCGCCTTGGTACTTCCCCCCTCTTCCCCGTTGGACGTGGAAAGCTATTTAAAGAAGCATGGGCTACAGGACGGAAAACCGTATATTTGTTTCATGCTGCGGAATTGGCAGGGATTTGAGGACAAGTCCGCAGCCATCGCCGCTTGCGCCGACCAAGCCTATCGGGAATACGGCATGACTCCCGTATTTTTGTCGTTAAATATTTTTCACGACACCCTTGCTGCCAAAAAAGTGGCCCAGTACATGAAATCCCCTTACCACATTCTGGATGACTGGGCGGAACCGGAATTGCTGATTGGCCTTTTGGGACATATGGACGTGGTTGTGTCCATGCGGTTACACGGCTTGATTTTCTCTTCTTTAAGCGGAGTCCCGCTGGTGGGAATTTCCTATGACCCTAAAATCGGGTCTTTCCTAAAATATTTGGGAGCCGGCACCTGCATTGATCTGGACGATGTGACGGAACCTGTCTTGAACGACGCGGTACAAAAGGCGGTAAGCCAGCTTTCCCAGCGGGAAGCGCTCTGCCAAAAAGCCCAAAAGCTCAAAGACGTGGAACGGCAAAACATTCAGGCTGTTGCCCGCCTTTTGGGAATCGCAAAATAACGCAAAAAAAGAGACCTTTTCAGGTCTCTTTTTTTCATCTCACGCTCACAAACGCGGGCCAAGCCCAAAAGCTCAGACAGTTTTTTCCGGTGGAGCATTTCGGATCTGTCCACCCTATTTCCTGTTTTTCGCCACAATGAGAAACCGGTGCTCTAAGGTGGGTAAAAATCCCAGCTCTTCCACCTGTTTTTGAAACTGAAACAGTTTCTCCTGGCAGTGGTCCACAGAAAA
Organism: Clostridiales bacterium; assembly: GCA_019416395.1. GTDB lineage: Bacteria > Bacillota > Clostridia > Oscillospirales > Acutalibacteraceae > Acutalibacter. The sequence continues at coordinate 56,972 of DXXH01000003.1, read as the reverse complement.
CCCTGGGAACTCCCAGGGGCACACACTGGCCTGAAAGCAAAAAGCTCCCACGTCCAAAAAACGGCCTTGAAGATACGCCTGATGGCTGGCCATCACCCGAAACCCTTCCGCTCGGAACTGAGGCAGTTCGTTTTCCAGATTAAATCCTACAAAACTTCCTGGGTACCCTGGAAACAAGCGCTTGACCAATGGCAGATTGTTTTCGCCCCCCACCTGCTGGGTGACAAAGAATCCCCCGTTTTTTAACACGCGGCGGATTTCCTTCCGGTCATAACTTTCATGGCGGTTGATCACCAAATCAAAGCTGTTGTCCTCAAACGGCAGAGGCATGCCCTTCTCGCTGTCATATTCCTTCACAGTGATTCCCAACGGGGAAAGCTTTTTCCGGCAAAGCTCCAAATTGGGCGCCCAGCCTTCGGTGACACTGGTAAGCTGATAAGGGTGACGAAGGCTCAACAGCAATTCTCCCCCGCCGGTCCCCATATCCAGCAACCGTACTCCCGGTTTCAGGAATTCTTTGACCCGGTCACGGTAATCCCAGGGAAGGGGCTCCACAGTATAGCGGTCCTGAAGGTAAGAAAAATCCCACCCAGACATGCCCTTGTTTTCTGCCTCTTTCCACTGGGCAAGCAGTTTTTCCCGGTTCATGTGTTCTTATCCACCTGATGGAAGGTTTTCAAATTGCCTTCCTTCTTATGGCGGCGGGCAAGTTCTGCTTCCACTTCCTCAAAGGGAATTCCCTCGTTGACCATCAACACGGTGAGATGGTACAGCAAATCGGAAAGCTCTCCCACCGTATCTTCTTTCTTTCCATTTTTCGCGGCGATAATCACCTCGCTGCACTCCTCGCCGCATTTTTTCAAAATCTTGTCCAGGCCCTTCTCAAACAGATAACAGGTATAAGAACCTTCCCGCTTCTCCTGGCGGCGGCTCTCTACGGTTTCATACAGTTCGTGTAAAATATCCATAATGTGTTTTCTCCTTCTGAATTTAAGCGGCATGTTTCGCTGTAAACGTTGCCACGCCCAAAAGTCAAGGCACTTATTTCCAGCGGCTCACTGCTTTTCCTCTTCCCCTTGAAGCTTTTTGAAGAAACAGCTGTGACTTCCTGTATGACAGGCAGCACCTTTCTGTTTTACCCGCAGCAACAGAGTATCGTCATCACAATCGGAATAAATACTGACAATTTTCTGGGTATGTCCGGAAGTTTCCCCCTTATTCCAAAGGGTCTTCCGGCTGCGGCTATAAAACCAGGTATACCCTGTCTTCAACGACCGTCGGAAAGCTTCCCGGTTCATATAGGCCAGCATCAGCACTTCCTCTGTGTCATCGTCCTGAATGATGGCGGGGATCAGATCGGATTTTGAAAAATACAGATCCAGCTCATCTTCCGGCATGTCCCCACCGGTCTTTCCGGAAATCTTATGGCAGGCTACCAGCGCCGCACGCAATTCCAGCGCCCCTGTATACAGGGATTTTCCAGCAATGGCTCCATACAGTCCCAAATCGTACAGGTTTACAATATCCAGCAGACTGGCCACACCCCCGCTGGCGATAATGTGGCAATGTACCGCCTGGTTCAGCTTATCCAGCATGGTAAGATTGGGGCCATTCATCGTGCCATCCTGATGAATATCCGTACAGATCAAATACTGCACGCCCAATGCTTCCATTTCTTTCGCAAATTCCAGATAATCCACCTGGCTCTGCTCCAACCAGCCTTCCGCCGCTACTTTCCCGTCCAGCGCGTCAATGCCCACGGCAATATGCTTTCCGTGAAGGCGCACTGCTTCCCGGACAAATTCAGGGTCACGCAACGCTGCAGAACCTAGAATCACACGGCTTACGCCCTGATTCAAGTAGTGCTCTACCGTATCCATATCCCGGATACCGCCGCCCACCTCAACATGGAGTTCCGTATTTTCCACAACCTGGCAAATCAGCTGGGAATTGAGGGGCTTTCCTTCCTTGGCGCCGTCCAAGTCCACCATGTGGAGCCAGCGTGCCCCCTGTTCCTGAAAATGCTTGGCTGTGGCCAGCGCGTCTTGCGCCACAACTTCTGCGGTATCATAGTCGCCCCGAAATAATCGGACGCATTTTCCTTCATGCAAATCAATAGCCGGCAATAAAATCATTACAAACTCCTTCCCCTTTCTCAAACACGTAAAACCTCAAGCAGGTTTCCCCATGGGAAACCAACGTCCCCATTTCTTACAGCACCCCTTTGGAAGACAGGATCACACTGCTGTCCTCTTCCTGGGATACCGCGTCGTGCAGCGCATGAGCCGCCGCTTTGAACAACGCCTCAATCATATGATGGGAATTTTTCCCGTATTCGCACTTCAAGTGCAGAGTGACCCCTGCGTTCATGGCAAATGCCCGGAAAAATTCCTCGGTCATGCAGGAATCGAAATCTCCTACCCGCTCTTGGGGAAATTCCCCTTGGAACACCAAGAACGGACGTCCGCTAATATCCGCTGCGGCAAAGGCCAACGCTTCGTCCATGGGGATAAAAGCATGGCCAAACCGCCGGATGCCCCGCTTGGTAGGCAGGGCATCCGCAAAGGCTTTGCCCAGCACAATTCCTGTATCCTCTACTGTATGATGACAGTCCACTTCCCAGTCCCCCACGGTTTTCACCTTCAGGCCAAACCCGCCGTGAACTGCGAAAGCACTGAGCATATGGTCAAAAAAGCCTACGCCGGTGGAGATACTCTTTTCCCCGCCGTCCAAGCAAAGCTCTATGGAAACTTCTGTCTCATTGGTTTTCCGGTGCATCGAAGCGTAACGCTCCATAGTATCACTCCTTCGCCGTTGGCACAGCGGTAAAATAATCGGACAATTCTTTCAGCACTTCCCGGTTTTCTTCCGCAGTGCCACAGGTGATGCGCACCAATCCCCCTGTATAACGAATGGCGATGCCCTGATCTCCCATGTGCTGGAACAAGCGCTCCCCGTCATCCAGCTTCATAGTGGCAAAGTTGGCGTCGCTGGGCAGCAGTTGGAATCTGCCAGGAAATTCCCGTCCCAGCTTTTCCAAGCCGGAGACAAGTTCCCGCCGGGATTGGAGAATGCGGTCCGTAGCCTCGCGCAATGCCTGAGGGTGACGGAGAACCAACGCTCCCAGTGTTTGAGACAAGGTATTCACATTGTATGGGGATTTCACCGCTTTCACGGCATCCACCAAAGGCTTTTGCCCCACAGCGAACCCCAGGCGCAATCCCGCCATGCCAAAGGCTTTGGAGCAGGTGCGGAGAATCAGCAGGTTATCGTATTCCTGGAACTCAGGAAGCAAGCTCTGATCGGAGAAATCCATGTAAGCCTCGTCCAACACCACCAAAGCGTCCACACCTTTTACCAAGCGGCGGATTTCCTCTTTGGGACAGACGATCGACGTGGGGTTTCCTGGATTGCTGAAAACCAAAAGCTTTACCTGTTCATTTTGGCAGGTTTCAATGAGCTTGTCAATATCCAACGTGTAATCCGGCCGTTTGGGTACCGCCACATGGCGGGCTTCATGCAAATATCCGTTAAAAGCATACATGGAGAAATCCGGCTCTACCGTAGCAAAAGCCTCGCCTCTCTGGAGAAATCCGGTAAACAGCACAGTGATCAATTCGTCGGAACCGTTTCCAGCCACCACGTTTTCCACCGGCACTCCATAATACGAGGCAAACGCCTCACAAAGACGTTTGGCCGCCGGGTCCGGATAACGGTTAAACCGCACCTGGGAAATTTCTTTCTCCAATTCTTCCAATATAGAAGGTGGCAGAGGCAAAAAGGACTCGTTGGCGTCCAGGTGAATCCGATAGCCCCCTTCCACCGGATCGTAGGGCTTTAAATCTTTTATCTTCTCGTTTAAGCGGTACATGGCTTGCTCCTTTTACTCTTCTACCCGCACACGGATAGAATTGGCGTGAGCGGTAAGCTCTTCTGTCTCCGCCAGGCGGATAATATCCCCCGCCGCCCTCTGGAGCTCTTCTTTCGGATAATAAATAAAACTGGATTTCTTGATGAAATCGTCTACAGACAAGGGGGAGAAAAACCGGGCGGTTCCGCCGGTGGGCAGCACGTGGTTTGCCCCCGCGTAATAATCTCCCAGCGGTTCGGGAGAATAGTTCCCTAAAAACACAGAACCTGCGTTGTCCAGCCTGCCCAAATAATCGAAGGGGTTCTGGCAGCAGATTTCCAGATGCTCCGGCGCCAGTTCATTGGCAAAATCCACCGCTTCGTCCATATTCTCGCAGACGATCACGCCCCCAAACCGGTCCAGAGATTCCCGGATAATGTCTTTCCGGGAAAGGGTTTCCATCTGCTTGTACAGTTCTTCCACTGTACGCTGGGCAATCTCCTCGCTGGGGGTAATCAGGATCGCCGACGCCATACGGTCATGCTCCGCCTGGCTCATCAAGTCCGCGGCCAGATACCGGGGATTGGCCGTTTCATCGGCTACGACCAGGATTTCACTGGGACCAGCGATCATGTCGATATCCACGGTGCCGTAAAGCTGTTTTTTTGCGGTGGCCACAAAAATGTTCCCTGGCCCAACGATCTTGTCCACCTTGGGAACGCTTTCCGTTCCCAAAGCCAAGGCGGCTACTGCCTGAGCACCGCCCATCAGGAATACCCGGTCTACTCCCGCCACCAAGGCAGCTGCCAGAATGTTGGGGTCTGGACGGCCAGTGCGTCCAGGCGGAGTGGCCATGACGATTTCCCCAACTTCCGCCACCTGGGCAGGAATGACGTTCATCAGCACAGAAGAAGGATACCCAGCAGTACCCCCGGGAACATACACGCCCACACGGTGCAAGCCACGGACACGCTGGCCCGTTATGATGCCATTGGGCATGGGGTCAATGCGGCTCTGCTGCTTTTGCCGCTGATGGAACGCCCGGATATTGGCCGCTGCCCGCTTTAAGGCCCCAATAAATTCCGGATCGCACTCTTCCACGGCTTTCTCCAACTCTTCCCGGGAGAGTTCCAGCTTCTCCGGCGTCCAACCGTCAAACTTTTTGGAATACTCCTTCACGGCTTCATCGCCGCCAGAAGCTACGGTTTGAATAATCTCACGGACAGACGCCTCGATCTCCGGGGAAGTCTGTCCCACACGGCTTTTTAGGTCCTCAACAAAAGACTGGCAGGTCTGCCGGTCCCCCTGTACCACTTTGATCATTTTCCTTGCTCCCCCTTGGTGATTTGCTGTTCCAGAAGGGCCGCTAAGCCCTCAATCTCCCCTTTACGCAGCTTTAAGCTGGCTGCGTTCACAATCAGACGGGCAGACACCTGCACAATCGGCTCCACCACTTCCAGGCCATTTTCCCGCAGGGTGGCCCCGGTCTCCACAATATCCACAATTCCGTCGGCCAGCCCCAGCAAAGGTGCCAGCTCAACCGAGCCTTCGATCTTGATGATCCGCACGTCCATAGCCTTGCTCTCAAAAAAGCGCCGGGCCACATTGGGGTATTTGGTAGCAATGGTTTTTGCCCGGTAGCCACTGTAAAAATCCGACCCTTTCGGGGCAGCCAGGGCAAATCCGCACCGGCCAAAGCCCAAATCCAAAATCTCGAAAAAGTGGCTTCCATTTTCCATGATGGTATCCTTGCCCACCACGCCCATGTCGCAAACGCCGTGCTCCACATAGGTGATCACGTCGGCGGCTTTGGCAAGCACTGCCTGCAAAGAACCGTCCCCTACGGGAAGGATCAGTTTCCGGCCTTTTTCCCGCAGGCTGGAACAATCCATACCTGCCCGCTCGAAAAGCTCCACAGTGGATTTTTCCAACCGGCCCTTTGTCAGGGCAATCCGCAAAGGCTTCATCACTGCTCCCCCCTTTCCGAAAGGACAATTTCACGGGTCTTCTCCCCTACGCAATACACCTTGGGGATCCCCCGTTTTTCCGCGTAGGAAAGCGTGTCTTCCTCTGTCTCGAATACAGAGCTTTCACACAGAACGCCCTGCCCTGTCAAAGTGTTTATCAGCTTCTGTCCCTGGATTTCATACCCAGGCTCTCCATACACCAATGCCTGCGGGGGTTGCTCTCCTTCCAACACGGCGGGCTGGAGCTCTGCCACAGCGTCCAAGTCCAAGGAAAAACCCACAGCCGGCATAGGATCGCCAAATTTCTCGCACAGACTGTCATAGCGGCCGCCTAGAAGCACAGCGTCTCCCCGCTGATGGACATAGGCGCTGAACACCACTCCGGTATAGTAATCGTTCCGTTGTACCAGTCCCAAGTCCACCATGAGCCGGTCGCCCAGCCCCAGCTCGCCTAACGCCTGGTACAACTGCTTTAAGTATTCCAAGGTATCCCGGGTTTCCCCGTCTTGGAACCAGCGGCCTGCTTCGCTCAGGGCTTCTTCCCCGCCAAACAGCCGGGGAAGCTGAGCCATAGCCAAGGCCGCGGGCAAATCTCCCAAGGGATCCAACAGTTCGCTTAATGCGGCGTAATTTTTCGACTCAATGGTATCCCGCAGAGCCTCTTTCTTCTCGTAGGAAATGGGAAGCTGGTCCGCTAACGCTTGGAAAAAGCGGGCGTGGCCAATCTCCACACGAAAATCTGGCACACAGGCGGAAAGGGCAGCCACTGCTCCGGCGATCACTTCCAAGTCCGCCCGCAATCCAGATGCCCCCATCAGTTCAATACCCATCTGGGCGGACTCATCGCTCCGGCCGGATAAATCCGGGCGATTGCGGTAAATGGTCTGGTTGTAGAAAAAACGCAGCGGCTTTTTCTGCCCTTGGAGACGGGACGCTGCCATTCGGGCAATGGGCAACGTAGAGTCCGGCCGGAATACAAGCAGCCTGCCGTGGTTATCCGTACATTTATACATCTCCTGCTGTGGAATAGCTGTTCCAGGCAGATTGAACACATCAAAATATTCCAGCCCCGGGGTAATCACTTCCCGGTAGCCCCGAAGGGTAAACACACGGGACAGCCGGGCTTGCACTTCCCGGCGCGCCCGGCATTCCTCAAAAAGCAAATCCCGAGTCCCTTCCGGAGTAATCTTGCTGTAGGTTTTCATGGCAGCGGTTAGCCTACCCCTGTGTTCCACTGGGGCAGGCTGCCTCCTTTCTTACTTTAGCGTGCTACTATGATAATGTAAGAAATCGTTTTTGTCAAGCTTTAAAACAAAGTCGTTTGACTGCTTTCCGGCAATCCGGTCAACGCTCCCGCTTCCCGCAAGGTATCGATCACGGCGGAAGACACTTTGGAACGAGCCTGCAAATCGTCGATGGAGATATATTCTCCCCCGGTTTCCCGAGCTTCCCGCAAGCTGAAAGCGGCGGCTTCGCCCACACCAGCCAGCGACGAGAAGGGCAACCGGATTTCCCCGTCCTCTACCACGAACTTTTTCGCTTCCGAGCGGTACAAATCCACCGGGCGCAGACCAATCCCACGGGCCAGCATTTCGTTGACCACCTGCAAGGATTCAAACTCTCCTTCCTCTTTCTGGGAAGCTTCCCGGTTCTTGATCTTAATATCCAAATCCTTCATTTTCCGGAACACCGATTCCCGGCCTTTCACTGCGGTAACCCCGTCAAAATCGTCGCTGCGCACCGTAAAGTAGGCGGCGTAATATTCCAGAGGCCGGTGGACCTTATACCACCCCAGCCGCAAAGCAGCGATCATGTAGGCAGCGGCGTGGGCCTTGGGGAACATGTATTTGATCTTGAAGCAGGAATCGATATACCACTGGGGCACATTGTGCTCTTTCATGGCCTGGATATGTTCCTGGGTCAAAAGCTTGGTGGCTTTGCCCTTTCGCACGATCTCCATGATCTTAAAGGCCATTTTGGGCTCCAGCCCCTTATTCATCAGATAGGTCATGATGCTGTCACGAGTACCAATCACGTCGGAAATGGTGCAGGTCCCCTGCTGAATCAACTCTTGGGCGTTGCCCAGCCACACGTCTGTACCGTGGGACAAACCGGAAACCTGGAGCAAGTCCGAAAACTTTTTGGGGTGGGACTCTTCCAGCATACCCCGCACAAAGTTGGTGCCCAACTCTGGCAAGGTCAACGTGCCGGTCTTGATCCCACCCAAATCCTCTGCGGTCACCCCAAGGGCGGCGGGAGACTCAAACAAGGACATGACTTCCGGGTCGCTCATGGATACTTTCATCACGGGGATCCCGGTATAGTCCTCTACATAGCGGTAAGTGGTGGGCACGATGTGTCCCAGCTCGTCCAGCTTACACACGTTGTCATGAATGGAATGGAAATCGAAGTGGGTGGTAATATTGTCTGATTTCTGGTCGTTGGCAGGGTGCTGTACCGGACAAAAATCGTATACTTCCATGCCCCGGGGGATAACGATCATGCCGCCCGGGTGCTGGCCTGTGGTACGCTTAATGCCCGTACACCCGCTGGCCAGCCGCTTTTCTTCCGCCTTGTGCAGGGTAATCCCTTTTGTCTCTGCATACTTGCGCACATAGCCTACCGCAGTCTTATCCGCCACCGTACCAATGGTACCTGCTTTGAACACGTTCTCCCGGCCAAACAGCACTTCCGTGTACCGGTGAGCGCTGCTCTGATACTCGCTGGAGAAGTTCAAGTCGATATCCGGCACCTTATCGCCGTCAAACCCCAGGAATGTTTCAAAGGGAATGGTATGGCCGTCCCGGTCCATGGCTGTCCCGCACTCTGGGCAATCCTTGGGGGGCAGGTCGAAACCGGAATCGATGGAACCGTCGGTGAAAAACTCGCTGTGTTTGCAATTGGGGCAAACGTAGTGGGGCGCCAAGGGGTTCACCTCGGAAATACCTGACATACTGGCCACCAGAGAAGATCCAACCGATCCACGGGACCCCACCAAATACCCGTGGGCTTCGGAATCGGCCACCAGTTTCTGAGCAGTCATGTACAACACGGAGAATCCGTGCTTCACAATGGAGTTCAATTCCTTATCCAAGCGATCCTTGACAATCTGGGGCAAAGGATCCCCATATTTTTGCTTTGCCCGCTCCCAGGTAATGGACACCAACTGCTCCTCGGCCCCCTCGATGAAGGGCGGAAAATTGCCCATGGGCACCGGGCGGATACAATCGATCATGTCCGCGATCTTATTGGGATTGGTCACCACCACCTCAAATGCTTTGTCCTTCCCCAGATATTCAAACTCCTTGAGCATCTCCGGTGTGGTGCGCATATAAAGAGGCGCCTGCTGGTCAGCGTCGTCAAATCCACGGCTTCCCATAATCACCCGACGGTAATCCGCATCTTTGGGGTCTTTAAAATGAACGTCGCAGGTGGCTACCACCGGTTTATTCAGCTTTTCCCCAATTTTGACAATGGTACGGTTGTACTCCCGCAGCCCCTCAAGATCCGTTTCCCCGTTGCGGACCATAAACATGTTGTTGCCCAAAGGCTGAATCTCCAAATAGTCGTAATAGGAAGCGATCTTGCACAGGTTCTCAAAAGGCTCACCTTTCACCATGGCCCGGAACAGCTCACCCGCTTCGCAAGCGCTGCCCACCAGAAGGCCTTCCCGGTATTTGTTCAACAAGCTCTTCGGCGTCCGGGGAGTACGGTAAAAATAATCCAAGTGCCCGGCGGAAATAAGCCGGTACAGGTTTTTCAGCCCGGTATTGTTTTTCACCAACAAGATCATATGGTACGCCCGCAGCTTTTTGGGATCCCCTCCTGCCAAGGCTCCGTTGATCTCATCTACCCGCTGAACTCCCTGGCCGCTTTGCAACCGCTCCAGGAAATTGAGGAAGATTTCTCCCAACACCGCCGCGTCGTCTTCCGCCCGGTGATGGTGGAAGGGCTTTAGCTTCAAGTAGTTGGCCACAGAGTCCAAGGTGGCCTTTTTCAAATCCGGCAATAGGGAATGAGCCATGGTAACCGTATCGATGTATGTATTGGGGAAATCCTTCCCCTGGCGTTTCAAGGCCGCCCGGACAAATCCGGCGTCAAACGAAGCGTTATGAGCCACCAGCACAGCGTCTTCCCCACAAAACTGGAAAAACTGCTCCAACGCTTCCCCTTCCTTGGGCGCGCCTTGCACCATCTCATTTGTGATTGAGGTCAGCTGGGTGATCTTTTCCGGAATGGGCCGCTCCGGATCCACAAAAATATCGAACTTATCGGTAATTTCCCCGTTGTGGATCCGCACCGCGCCAATTTCCGTGATTCTGTCATTCTGAGCGCTCAACCCGGTAGTTTCCAGGTCAAAACAGATAAAGTCTCCGGTAAGGGGCTGCTGGCTTTCTCCAGTTACCGCCGGTACCAAGTCGTTGACAAAGTAAGCTTCCGTGCCATAAAGCACCTTGAAATCCGAGCCGCTTTTCCGGATATCCTCTACAGCATTCATGGCTTCCGGGAAAGCCTGGGCCACGCCGTGATCGGTAATGGCTACTGCCTTTTGTCCCCACTTGTGGGCCTGCTTGATCAGATCTGTGGCGGAGCTCATACCGTCCATATCGGACATGTTGGTATGCAGGTGCAACTCCACCCGCTTCTCCAAGGCGTCGTCCACCACCTGCACCTGCTCCACCGTGGCAATCGAACGGGGCCGCATCACGTTTTCCCGATCGTAGGTGTCATAGGTTACAGCCCCTTTGACCAACACGCTCATACCAGCTTTCAGCTTGTCAAGCCCTTGGCAGTCTTGGGCGTCCTGAATCACTTTCATGGTGATGGAACCTGTGTAGTCCGTGATATCGATGGAATAAATTTTCCTGGATTTGTCACGGGTCTCCTTGCTCTCCAAGGAAAAAATCTCGCCCCATACCACAATGTTTCCCAAATCCACCGTGGCTTCCCGCAAAGGCGTAACCTTTCCCCGTGGCAGTGGCCCCACCACCGGTTTGGCGCTTTGGGGAATAATGGTGGGCAGCAAATGCTCCTCGTCCCGGATATTGACCTGCCGTTTACTGGCCTGTTCTTTCAGGGATTCCTCATATTCTTCCATCTCCCGGACAGCGGCTTCCCGCTCCCGTTTCACCTGTTCCGTACGGGCTTTCTCAACCAGAACCCCTTCTCCTGCTTTCACCGACAACCGTCCCACGAATTCCACGGAGCAAGTCAGGTCAAACCAGTCTTTGATCAGGGTTTTGAGCTTCACATCGGTATTTCGGGCAGCCAAGAGGTCATAACCGCCATGGGCCAGGCGAATGGACAATTTTCCATCTTGATAAACCGCCTCAGCCTGATTGAATGTACCATTCAACGTGGCGTCACGCTCTTTCAGCGCTGCCACCAGGGAAGATACGCACGCTCCGGAAAAAAGCTCCTTGGGAAAATGGGGCTGAAGCCGGACAGCGCTCAAGCCAAAGGCCGGCCCTTCCAGCAGGTGCTCCAGCTTTTTCAATTCCCCATACTCCACAAGCTGAGGAAACCTCACCACCATCTGTACCGAACGGTCCGAACGGTTCACGGTGATTTGGATAATTTCCCCATCCCGCAGATTTTGGGAAAAGCTTTCCCCATTCATTTCCTTTTGAAAAAAATGACCCAATATATTCAACGTTCCACAGACCCCTTACCTAGTTTTCGTCCCCATACTATGGGAAAACCACTTTTTCTCCGGATCGCCTTGACCATTTAGCGTCACAGGGTTTCCCACTCGTTCCAATCTCAGGGAAGTTTCTCCACTTCTTCCAAAAGCGCTGCCAACAGCTGGTCTTCCGGCACTTTCCGAAGGATTTTCCCCTTTTTGAAAAGAAGCCCTTCGCCTTCGCCACCAGCGATCCCCACGTCCGCTTCTCTGGCTTCGCCGGGACCATTTACAGCGCAGCCCATCACCGCCACAGTGATATCCTTGGGACAATCTTTCAAGGCGTTTTCCACTTTGTTCGCCAAACCGATCAAATCAATCCGGGTACGGCCACATGTGGGGCAAGAGACAAACTTTACGCCCCGCTTTAAATCCAGGGCCCGGAGAATATCTTCCCCGGCTTGGATTTCCTCTACCGGATCCGCTGTCAAAGAAACCCGAATGGTATCCCCGATTCCCCGTTGCAACAAGCTGCCGATTCCAATGGCGGATTTCACCAACCCCATACGGGCGGTTCCGGCTTCCGTCACTCCAAGATGCAGCGGGTATGGACAGCGTTCCACCATAAGTTCGTAAGCACGCACCGTCAGATCCACCGAAGAAGCTTTTAAGGAAATGACAATGTCGGTAAAATCAAATTTTTCCAGCAGTGCCACATGATATAAAGCGCTTTCGCAAAGAGCCTCGGGAGTCGGCGCTCCATATTTAGCCAAAATATGCTTTTCCAGGGAACCGGAATTGACGCCAATACGAATAGGGATCCCGTGGGAACGGCAGGCATCCGCCACGGCCTTCACTCTGGAATCCTCGCCAATATTTCCAGGATTGATCCGGATCTTATCAATCCCCGCCGCAACCGATTCCAAAGCCAGCTTATAATCAAAATGGATATCCGCCACCAGCGGGATGGAAACCTTCTCCTTGATGGCGGGGATCAGCGCTACGGCTTCCCGGTTGGGGATCGCCGCCCGCAGGATCTGGCACCCGGCTTTTTCCAAGCGTACCGCTTGAGCCACACTGCCGGGAATATCCGTGGAAGGCACATTCAGCATGGACTGCACTGTTACCGGGGCGCCTCCCCCAATGGCCACGCCCCCCGCCACTACCTGTTTCGACTTTCTCCGTTCCATAACCGTTCCCCTTTCCCAGTTCTCTTCCATTGAAAAAGGGAGACCCGATCTTCCGGGCCTCTCCCTGTGTTCCGCCTATCCTTGGACAATGCGGAAAATATCATTGAAGGCGATGACCACCATCAAGCCAATGAGCAGCACAAACCCAGCCGCATGGACATAGCCTTCATATTTGGCGGGTACCGGGTGGCGTGTCACGCCTTCCCAAATCAGAAACAGCAACCGGCCCCCGTCCAAAGCAGGTAACGGCAGCAAGTTGACAATTCCCAGGTTGACCGTGATCATGACGATCATCAACAGAATATTCAGTACCGCCTGGCCAAACCCCTGGGTCAGGCCAGCACTGGCCGCCTGGCCGATGGCCTGGGCCGTACCGATAGGGCCAGCTACGTCATTGAGCCCAAACCGTCCTGTAACCATGCCTTTCAGCGTCTCTACCACCATGCGGGCCATGGACAGCGTATCCGTGGCCGAACGGCGAACCAGTCCCAAAAAGGTGGGTTTCTCCGGCTCCACATAAAAATCCAGGGAAACCATACTGGTTCCATCTTCCAGAGTCTGGGACTGCAAGGAAAATGTCCCCAAGTCCACCCGTTGCCCGTCCCGGTTGACCACCATAGAGATCGAGGCTGGGTCCGCCAACGCAAAGGCAAAGGTCAAGTCCCGGTCCGTATAGATCGCGTAACCGTCGATTTCCACAATCCGGTCCCCTACCTGGGCACCGGCAGCTTCCAGGGCAGAACCCTCTGTGAAACTGGCGATTTGCGTGGTGGCAAACACGTCCTGTTGCCCCAAAACAATCATCATGAAAAAGAAGCCAAGGATAATGTTGAAAATTCCTCCAGCAGCCACTACCAGAAAGCGCTTCCACACCGGCTTGTTTCCGAATGCCCGGGCGTCCTCACTTTCCTCGTCCTCACCCTCCATAGCGCAATAACCGCCAATGGGCAGCAGCCGTAGCGCGTATTGTGTTTCCCCCTTCTTAAAGCCAAAAAGCTTGGGCCCCATTCCCAAAGCAAACTCGTTGACCCGTATCCCCGATGCCTTGGCAAGTAAAAAATGCCCCATCTCGTGGAAAAAGATCACAAAGCCAAAAAGCAACACACCGATCACGATGAGAAGAGCTACTGTCACAATCTGCAAACAATCATCTCCCTGTGTGGAATTTCATTTGGTCCCCAAAACCGCTTGGCACGGTCACACCGAGGCCTGCACAAAGGCTCGGGCTTCCCGGTCCGCAGCCAGCACCTGCTCCAAGGTCACTTCCCCGGCAGCCTGCCGGTTCATGGCAGCTTCCACCAAACGGGGGATCTCCAAAAAGCCAATTTTCCCTTCCAGGAACAACGCCACTGCCTGCTCGTTGGCTCCATTGGCAGCGGCAGGCACTAAGCCACCCCGCCGTAAGGCTTCCCGGCAAAGTTCCAGGCAGGGGAACGCTTCCCCGTCCGGCGGATAAAATGTGAGCTTTTGCAGCTCCCAGAGATTCAATTCCCCCGCCGGAGAAGGCAGCCGCTCCGGATATGTCAGGGCATACTGAATGGGTACGGCCATGTCCGGCACTCCCAGCTGGGCCATTACTGCGTTATCCCGGTACTGGATCATAGAATGGATAATACTTTCCCGGTGGATCACCACGTCAATTTTATCTTCCGGTACCCCAAAAAGCCAGGATGCCTCTATGACTTCCAGGCCCTTGTTCATCATGGTAGCAGAATCAATGGTGATTTTTGCTCCCATCTCCCAGTTGGGGTGACGAAGGGCCTGTTCCCGGGTGACCGTTTCCAGTTCTTCCCGAGTCTTGCCAAAAAACGGCCCACCTGACGCTGTGAGGATGAGCTTATCCAGCGCTTCTTTTCCGGGACACCCTTGCAAACACTGGAAAATCGCTGAATGCTCACTGTCCACGGGCAGAAGCGTCCCCCCAGTTTGGCGCACCTCTTCCATCACCATGGCCCCGCCAGCCACAAGCGTTTCCTTGTTGGCTAAAGCGAGGGTCTTCTTCCCACGGACCGCCGCCAGGGTGGGCTCCAACCCTACCATACCCACTACAGCGTTCAAAGTGGTGTCGGCAGTTTCCCAAGCGGCCGCTTCACACAGTCCTTCCATGCCGGCCAACACGGAGATTCCAGTATCCCGCAGGCTTTCCCGAAGCGATACCGCCGCTTTCTCGTCATAGACAGCTACAACGGAAGGCCGAAATTCCCGAGCCTGCTCCTCCAGCAGCTTCACGCTGGAACGGGCAGCCAACGCCTCTACACGGATCTCTTTTCCTTGAGCCTGGAGATTGCGGACCACATCCAACGTCTGAGTGCCAATGGAACCAGTGGAACCCAGCAAAGACAGTTTTTTCATGGCAAACCTCTTTCTATAATTATGCGCCAGCCAGGGGAAGAAATCCCACCAACAGGTACACAAAAGGCGCAGTAAAGATCACGCTGTCAAAACGGTCCAGGATCCCGCCGTGGCCGGGGATCACCTGACCGAAGTCCTTAATGTGGCAGCTGCGCTTGATGATGGAAAAGCTCAAGTCCCCCAGCACCGACAGGATCGACCCGAAAAAGCCGATCAACAACAGCACCAGATAATTGGCGCCGACCATGCCGTGATAGTATACCTGGGAGAAAAGCAATCCGCACAGCAGCATGATGATCACGTCTACAATCACGCCGCCAATCACGCCTTCCACCGTCTTCTTAGGACTGATCTTGGGACACAGCTTGTGCTTGCCGAAAAAGGTTCCCGCAAAATAGGCCCCGGCATCCGCCACCCAAGCGGACAACACGGCAATCAGCACGTAAAACATTCCATGGTCTGCGCTCAACCCCCGCAGCGACACCAGCGTTTGCAATGCGCTGGGAATCAGCACCACCATACTGTACAACACGCCTACCTCTTTAAAAGTGGTTTCCTCATGATAGACAATCATGGCGGAAAACACCACCAGTGTGAAAAGGCAGTACACCAGGAACTCCATGTCGTGATTGCAGAAGGGGATCAGCGCTGCTGTCAGCAACGCCGGGCCACACAAAAACCATTTCCGGGTCAACCCCAAAGCCTTTACCAGCTCAAGCACCGCAGCGGCAGAAATCAACGCCACCACAATTGTCAACGCCAATGGAAAAGACTGGTTAAACACAATCACCGCCGCGAAAAAAAGCACCAGAATCGCACCGGATAAAATGCGCTGTTTCATAGCAACACCCTTTTTGCTCTCTTCTCTGAATTGGACTTTTTCAATTTTTCTTTCCACTGACTAGAGAAAAAATTGAAAAAGATCTGATACCATAAACTGGGCAGTCATACGCCTCCAAAACGGCGCTGACGGGAAGAATAAATGGCAATCGCCTGATCTAGATCCTTCGTTTTAAAGTCTGGCCAAAGTATGTCAAAATAGACAAACTCCGCATAAGCGCTTTGCCACAAAAGAAAATTGGACAACCGCTCTTCCCCGCTGGGCCGGATAATCAAATCCGGGTCCGGCTGATCCTTGGTATACAAATACTGGGAAAAGCGTTCTTCCGTCAAGTCCTCTACCTTGGCCCGGCCCTCGGCCACGTCCAAGGCAAACGCCTTCGCCGCCCGGGTGATTTCTGCCCGGCCGCCGTAATTCATGGCCAGGTTCAGTACCATGCCCGTTTTCGGCGCGGATGCTTCTTCCACTTCCCGGATCAGCTCCCGCAGGTCTTCCGGAAATGCGGATACGTCCCCGATAAAGCGTACCCGGATATTCTCGTCCATAAAATCCCGCAAAGCCTCTTCCAGATACTCTTTAAAAAGGCGCATCAACGCTCCCACCTCTTCCATGGGACGGTTCCAGTTCTCCGTGGAAAAGGCGTACATCGTCAAATATTTTATCCCAATTTTTGAACAATATCGGGTGATCGTCCGAAAATTGGACGCACCCGCCCGATGGCCGGCAGGTCGGGGCAAAAACCGCTTTTGGGCCCATCTCCCGTTGCCGTCCATAATAATGCCGATGTGGGTAGGCAGCACGATTGCTGCCTGCCCGTCGGCCTGCTT
>DXXH01000003.1:11891-40312 GCA_019416395.1 Clostridiales bacterium | reverse complement strand
ACCTGCCAACGCCATTTTCCCCCTTCCAGGCTCAAATGGCCATGATCTCCTTTTCCTTCCGCTGAGCGCACTCTTCCACGCTCTTCACGTATTTATCCGTGAGATCCTGGGTCTTTTTCTCGGCCTGCTTCAGGTCGTCCTCTGTGATCTCACCGGTTTTCTTCATCTCTTTCAGCTTTTCAATGGCGTCACGGCGAATGGAACGCACCGCTACTTTGGTTTCTTCTGCCAGTTTCGCCACTTCCTTGCTCAGTTCCTTACGGCGCTCCTCGTTGAGGGGCGGGAATACCAAGCGGATCACCTTGCCGTCATTCTGAGGATTCACCCCCAGATCTGACGTCTGGATCGCTTTCTCAATTCCCCGGAGCACAGACATATCCCAGGGCTGAATGGTGAGTACACGGGCCTCAGTCACAGCCACCGCCGCCAGCTGGTTGATGGGGGTGGGCGTGTCGTAATAATTTACCATGATCTTATCCAGAACGGCAGGGTTTGCCCGGCCGGCCCGGATTGCCGCGTATTCCTCTTCCAGGTGGTCAATGCTCTTTCCCATTTTCTTTTCCGCTTTTGCGAAAACGTCTTTCATCTCTGCCATGTGGATCCATTCCTTTCAAATTAATTGGACTTGTCAGGCCGTCCTTTCCAGGACCGCCCTTTATTGCGTTGCCGATTTTCTTACTGAACCAAGGTACCTACTTTTTCACCGGTGACTGCCCGGACAATATTCTCCGGGTCCTCAATGCTGAATACCAGGAAAGGAATATTCCGGTCCTTACAGAAGGAAGCCGCAGTCATATCCATAACCCCCAGGTTCTTATTAAGCACGTCCATATAGCTCAAAGTGTCATATTTCACAGCGTTGGGATTCTTTTTGGGATCGCTATCGTACACGCCGTCCACCATTGTGGCCTTCAAAATCACGTCAGCCTCGATCTCCGCTGCCCGCAAAGCCGCACCGGTATCTGTGGAAAAGAAGGGGTTGCCTGTACCACAGCCAAACACCACCACTCTCCCTTTTTCCAGGTGACGCACTGCACGGTTGCGGATATAGGGTTCCGCCACTTCCTGCATAGCAATGGCCGTCTGCACCCGGACGTCCAGACCCAACTGCTCCAGACCGTCCGCCACGCCCAAGGCGTTGATTACCGTGGCCAGCATACCCATGTGATCCGCCCGGGTGCGGTCCATCTTGCCGCTGCTGCGGCCCCGCCAGAAGTTTCCGCCGCCGACCACAATGGCCACTTCCACACCCATATCCACAATTTCCTTCACAGGTTTGCAAATATCCAAAACCGTATCGAAGTCGATTCCGTGTCCAGCCTTTCCCGCTAAAGATTCCCCGCTGAGCTTGAGCAAAACGCGCTTATATTTCGGTGCCATGGTATCTCTCCGTTTCTACAGAATATATTCGCACTTATTTTACATGAAAACACCCCAGTTGTAAAGCGCAAAGAAATTCTTTTCACCGGCAAACAGCCTGCACCATGGGTAAATTTTACCAAACAAGCAGACTGTTACAAAAAATTTACAATGTATTCCCCTATTTTCCTGGATACAAAAAAGAGGACATGGCTTTCTCCATGTCCCCTCGATTGTTTTTAGGAAATTTTTCTTTCCTTATTTCACCATGCCGGCAACTTCAGCAGCGAAGTCGTCCTGGCGCTTCTCAAGGCCTTCGCCCTTCTCAAAGCGGGTATAAGCAGCGATCTTAATGTCACCGCCCAGCTCTTTGGCCACAGACTCAGTATACTGCTTCACAGTCATGGAGCTGTCCTGCACATAAACCTGATCCACCAGGCAGATCTCCTTGAAGAACTTGTTCAGACGGCCAGCAACAATCTTCTCAGCGATGTTGGCGGGCTTGCCCTCGTCCACGATCTGCTGGGTAAGGATCTCCTTCTCCTTAGCCACACGCTCAGCGGGCACGCTGGACTCGTCAAGATACTCAGCGTTCATAGCAGCGATCTGCATGGCCACGTTGTGTGCGTAGGTCTTGAAAGCGTCGGTGGAAGCGATTTCATCGGTGGTGTCAAACTTCACGATAACACCGATACGGCCGCCAGCGTGCACATAAGAGGTAACCACACCCTCATACCGGGCAAAACGGCGGATCTTGATGTTCTCGCCGATGGTCAGGATCTTCTCCTTCAGCAGAGCGTCCACGGTCTCCTCGGAGCCATGGGCCTTGCAAGCCAGCAGGGCGTCCACGTCGGCAGGATTCTCATAGATCACGGTGTCGGCGCAAGCCTTGACAAAGTTCTGGAAGTCGGCGTTCTTGGCAACGAAGTCGGTCTCAGCGTTGACTTCGATCACAACCGCCACTTTGCCGCACTCGCTGACAGTGGCAAATGCCACGCCCTCAGCGGCAATACGGCCAGCCTTCTTCACGGAAGCAGCCAGGCCCTTTTCCCGCAGGAAGTCGATGGCCTTGTCCATGTCACCTTCAGAAGCGGTGAGCGCCTTTTTGCAATCCATCATGCCACAGCCGGTCTTCTCACGAAGGGCTGCCACGTCTTTCGCGGTAAAATTCATCTGTAAACATCCTTTCTCTTCTCAATCCCCAGGCAGAAACCTTGGGGCGCTATATTCCAAAACAAACACCTGCAAAAGGTCTTAAAATTACTCTTCTACGCTGATGTCTCCGGCTTCTGCGTCAGCTTCTTCTTCGGCAGCTTCCTTAGCAGCGGCGCCCATCTGGCCCTCGCGGCCTTCGATGATGGCGTCAGCCATAGCGCCGGCGATCAGCTTGACAGCGCGGATAGCGTCGTCATTGCCGGGGATCACATAATCGATCTCGTCGGGATCACAGTTGGTATCCACGATAGCCACGATCGGAATGCCCAGGTTGCGGGCCTCGGATACAGCGATGCGCTCCTTGCGGGGATCCACGATGAACAGGGCGCCGGGGAAGGTCTTCATTTCCTTGATGCCGCCCAGGAACTTCTCCAGTTTCTCGATTTCCAGCTGCAGCTTGCTGACTTCCTTCTTGGGCAGCAGGTCAAAGGTGCCGTCCTCTTCCATCTTCCGCAGCTGAGCCAGGCGCTGGATACGGGTACGGATGGTGGCGAAGTTGGTGAGCATGCCGCCCAGCCAACGGGCGTTTACATAGAAAGCGCCAGCGCGGGTAGCCTCTTCGCGAATGGACTCCTGAGCCTGCTTCTTGGTGCCCACAAACAGCACGTTCTTGCCCTCAGCGGACAGATCGCGGACAAAATTGTAAGCCTCTTCCAGTTTCTTTACAGTTTTCTGCAGGTCGATGATATAAATCCCATTGCGCTCAGTGAAAATGTAGGGAGCCATCTTGGGGTTCCACCGACGGGTCTGGTGGCCGAAGTGTACGCCGGCCTCCAACAGCTGTTTCATAGATACGACTGCCATTTACAAAATACCTCCTTGGTTTTGAAAAGCCCGTTTTGATTTTTTTGCCGGGCTTTTGCCGCCGCCGCGCTGCTTTTTCGGGGCAGACCCGGAACATTCCGGGCACCAATCCGAGACGCGGCGTGTGTTTTGCTGAAATATTATAGCACGCGGGCGATGGGGAATCAAGAATTTTTTTGCTGGGATTGGGAAATTTTCCGGCGAAATTCCAGCTTTAAAACCCGATTTTTTCCAGCAGTCTGCTGAACAATCCCGGACGCTGGCATTGAGCCGGCAGCTCATACCGTACCAGTACCGTATCCTCCCCGATCAGGACAATGTCCCCCCAGGGAATTACAAAGTCCGGTTCCCTTCCCAAAAGCCCAAAAAGCCGTAGCCGCCCATATACCACCACGGCGGTGAGCCTGGCCTCTTTGGTATCCACTTCCACATCGCTGACAAACCCAATCCGTCCCCCGTCCTTTACGTTGATCACTTCTTTATCCCGCAGGGCGTCCATTCTACAGGTCACGGCGCCACCTCCTCCCTTAAGTTTATGCCCTTCCCTATGGGTTATCCCTTCTCTTTCCAAAAGTTTTATGGTATAATTCCCAGTAAGGTAAATGGGTGGCTGTGTTGGGGGAGCTTGCAATGGATCTCCAGAAACTCCCCCAGCCCGGTTGCCCATGGGATCCCATCATCTACCCAGAAAGGACGAGAGCCATGAATATTTGGCATGACATTTCCCCAAAGCGCATTAAATCCGACGACTTCTTCGCCGTAATCGAGATCACCAAAGGCGGCAAGGCAAAATACGAAATGGACAAGGAAACTGGCTTGCTGCGGCTCGACCGGGTTCTGTACACTTCCACCCACTATCCCGCGAACTATGGCTTTATCCCCCGTACTTACGCCAATGACAACGACCCACTGGACGTCCTGGTCCTCTGCTCGGAAAATATCATTCCCATGTCCTTGGTGAGATGCTATCCCATCGGGGTGATTGTCATGGACGACGGCGGCAGCAAAGACGAGAAAATCATCGCGATCCCCTTTGACGACCCCACCTACAACAATTACAAGGACATCAGCGAGCTGCCCCGGCACATCTTCGACGAGATGCAGCACTTTTTCACGGTATACAAGCAGCTGGAAAATGAGCAGTCCACCCAGATCGGGGAAGTCAAAGACCACGAGGAAGCTAAAACAATCATCGCTTCCTGCCTGGAACGGTATCTCAACTGCTTTTGCAAATAAGGGCAACTGAATTTTCCCGGTTCCTGGCACTGATGAAAAAACGTTCGCAGTACCAGGCGTTCGCACCATCAAATTGAAAAAGGCTTTCCCGCCGAAAACAGACGGGGAAGCCTTTTTATACGGGGATATTCTCAACGAGAGGATTACTTGTACTCGAAATTGGGAATGGTGTTCCACCGCTCCTTAAAATAATGGGCAGCCAGCTTGGGCCTGCGGTCCCTGGTGAAAAGCCCTTTTTTATTACCTTGTACCCGGAGCAGATTTTGGCTGGTGGCGAAATCGGCAAAATTCCAAACCTGCTCGCCAATGACAAAATCGTACTGATCGAACACCCGGTTGTTCATTTTGTAATACTCCACTTGGTATTCCTCTGTATACATCACCGGCGTAATGTCGTGCAAGCCCATCACAGTGTCCGCCCCGTATTCCGTAAAGACCACGGGCTTCCCGATTTCCTTCCACTGGTCCAATTCTCCGCGCAGCGCTTTTTCCGACGCTTCCAGGTCCGGGCCGCCGGAATACCAGCCATAATACCGATTGAGACAAATCACATCGCTGAGCTTCGAGGAGCAATCCGTTTCCGGTGTGGTGGCGATCTGCACACTGACAAGAGTGCAGGGCCGTTTCTGAGGATCCAACTCTCTGGCCAGCGCGTACAAGGGCGCGAAATACTCATAGGCCCCTTCTGCCGCCGAGTCCGGTTCGTTGGCGATGCTCCACATCACCACACAGGCGTGGTTCTTATCCCTGGCGATCAAGTCCCGAATTACCTCTTTGTGGTGCTCCTGGGTCTGAACTCCATGCTCCTTGTCAAAGGTCTTTACCTTCTGGCCATTGAAATTGGCCCCACCGCCGAATTGCAGGTTAATCCCCACTGCTGTAGTCTCGTCAATGACCACGAATCCTTCCTCGTCGCAAAGGCGCATCATCTCTTCACTGTAGGGATAATGACTGGTCCGGAAGCTGTTGGCCCCCTGCCATTTCATAATGGATATATCTTTTACATTCATGGGCAAATTCAGACCTCTTCCATTGGGGAACGTGTCTTCATGCCGCCCATAGCCTTTAAAATAGAAGGGTTTCCCGTTGATAAGGAACTTTGTACCTTCCACCTTTACCGTCCTCACCCCATAGGGAAGGGTGTACACGTCCTCTCCAAAAGTCACCCGCACATCATAGAGGTACGCGTTTAGGGGCTGCCACAAATGCACATTGGGAATTTCCAAAACGCCATCTGTTCCCTGGGCTTCCGCCACCAGATCCCCGTCCCGGTCAAAAACCTGAACCCGGCAAGAGCCTTCCCCCACAACGTCCACTGAATAGATCAGTTTTCCATCCGATCCGTTGACTTCCGGAACCAGGGTGATATCCGCGATATAGTTTTTGGGTGTAGTGTAAAGCTTTACCGGACGGGTGATCCCACAATAATTGAAGAAGTCAAAATTAGGAGTGTTCCGGCGCTTCTGGGAAACAGCTTCTCCCACTCCGGTCATACCAGCCATCATGTCCGTCTTGCCACCCACCGGAAGCGTGGTATAATCGATCACATTGTCCACGGCGATAGTCAGCAGATTCTCTTCCCCGTCCCGCAGCTTGTCTGTCACCTCTACCTCGAAGGGCAGGAAACCGCCTTTATGCTCTCGAATCATCTCTCCGTTCAGATAAATTTTCGCGTGGTGTGTCACCGCGTCGCACCGGAGTACCACCCGCTGGCTTTTCACAAATGACGGCACGGAAATTTTCCTCTGATAGAACACCCAGCCAAAGTGTTCCCGGAAATCCACCCCTTCTTTTAAATCATTATAGGAAGCCGGTACCGGCATGGTCATGGGGTCTTGCAAGGGAGAGGCATACCACTTCTCCTCAAACCCATGGCCTTGGTCCAGCTTGAAATCCCACACACCGCTGAGATCGCTCAGCAACCGGGAAGGGGTCAAAATCGGATACAGCATTGGACATTCTCCTTTCTTTGTCTCGCAACAGGTTTTTCTCTCTTTCTTTATGAGCCTGTTACGGCTCTATAACTCTCTCGCCAAAAGCGATATACTATACGTATCATAGCAAAAATTTCCCATTGTTTCAAGAAAGGGATTGCTTAGAAAAACTTCCCTTCGGTTTCCCCATAGCTGCTTGAACTCTGACCGTTTTTTTACTATAATCAGACTGATTTCGGTCTAAAAGGGGATCGATTCCCAATCGCTCCATCACGGATCTTGTATACTTATATCCCACAACGGGATATGGGAATCCGGCTTTAAATGCTATTTGTGGGCAGAAAAGTGCCTGGAAACATGACATTACCTGGCTGTGAAGGAGAAACACTCATTTATGACTGAACGAAGACACGGAGGAACAGAAAAAGCATGCGATTTATCGGAAATAAAACCCAGTTATTGGAAAACATCAAAGAAGTTGTAGATAGGCATGTGGTGGATGCCCATTCCTTCTGTGATATCTTCTCAGGCACCGCATCTGTCGCAAGATACTTCAAGCAATGGTACGAGGTTTATTCCAACGATCTTTTGTACTTCTCCTATTGCCTTCAGAGAGGAACCATTGAGGCTCCCCATAAACCAACATTCGAAACCCTGTTTCAGGCTACCGGTGTAAAAGACCCCATTTCATTTTTCAACCTTATGGCCACGGAAAACATGGAAACGCTGGCGGCTGAAAAGCGGTTTTTTCAAAACAATTACGCCCCTACAGGCGGACGTATGTACCTTACAGATTCAAACGCGTTAAGGATCGATTTTGCCCGTAACAAGATCGAGGACTGGAACCATGCCGGATTGCTTTCGGCTGATGAGTACTATTACCTGGTAGCGTGCGTGATTGAAGGCATTCCGTTTGTTTCGAATATATCCGGCACATATGGAGCTTTTAACAAAACCTGGGATGCCCGGTCAAACAAGCTGTTCGTGCTGATAGACCTGCCCGTTGTGGACAACGGCAGAAAGAATAAATCGTATAACGAGGATGGCACGGTCCTTCTCCAGCGTATTTCCGGCGATATCCTCTACATTGACCCCCCATACAACGAACGGCAATACCTTCCCAATTATCACGTTTTAGAGACCGCCGCCAAATACGATTTTCCCACCCTAAGAGGCGTAACTGGACAAAGGCCCTATGAGCAACAGCGTTCCGCTTTTTGTTCCAGGAAAACAGTTGTGGGCGCGTTTCACACATTGCTGGAAAACGCCAACTTCAAGCATATTATCTTGAGCTACAACACCGACGGAATCATGACGTTCGATGAGATCGAAACCGCTATGAAAAAATATGGCATCCCATCGACTTTTGAAGTGAACTATATTCCCTACCGCCGTTTCAAGAGTAAAAGCATTGCTACCAGAACGACTGCGCTCAAGGAAATGCTGGTTTATATTCAGAAAGAGGTATGACATGCCAGAGTATATTAAAAGCCCTATGAACTACACCGGCGGGAAGTACAAAATACTGGATCACATCCTTCCCAGCTTTCCCAGCAAAATAAATCGCTTTGTAGATCTTTTCGCAGGCGGTTTGAACGTCGGCATCAACGTGCAGGCGGACACCATCTACGCCAACGATCAAATCACCTATCTCATAGAGCTGTATCAATTCTTTCAAGATACCCCCATTGAGTCTCTGCTGACGTCCATCAAAGAGAGAATCGCACAGTTTCACCTTTCACAAACGAATGCGGAAGGTTACCTCGCTTTACGCTCTGAATATAACCAGTCAAAATCCCTTTTGGATTTGTTTGTCTTGACCTGCTATTCGTTTAACCACCAGATTCGTTTCAACAGCAAACATGAATTCAACACGCCCTTTGGAAAGGAACGAAGCTCTTTTAATGACTCGATCGAGCGAAACCTGATACGGTTCTGCACCGCCCTGCGTAAAAAGAATATTATTCTCTCAACCGGGGATTTTCGAGAATTTGATTTCTCCCGTCTTTCCAAAGGCGATGTTGTGTATTGCGATCCCCCTTATTTGATCACGACAGGATCGTACAATGATGGTAAACGTGGATTCAAGGATTGGACAAAAGCTGAGGACGCAGACCTACTGGCACTATTGGAGAAACTGCATGGACAGGGAATTCTGTTTGCTCTCTCAAATGTGTTTGCCCATAAAGGCCAGACAAATGACGCCTTGATCCAGTGGAGCAAACACTATAACGTCCTGTACATTGATAAAACCTACTCCAATTGCAGCTATCACTTTAAAGATCGTGGAACAAAAACCGTGGAAGTGCTCATAACAAATTACGAATGGGAGGAACCCGCATGCGAACAGCTGACCTTGACGCTATAAAGAACAAGCTGTATGCGGAATCCGAACCCTTTCTTTCCGCCCATCCGGATTATGATATAAGCACTCTTCCTTCTTGGGTGGCTGAGAATATCGAAGTTGCCCGTGTATACGGAAACAGCAAAAAAGGGATCATCTTACCCGATGGCCGAAAATACCATCTTGACAACCATCTGAATGATATGACCGGCAAAGAGTGGACATTTTTTATCAACTCCGTTTTTTCTACCCACTATCCCACCAGCGGGAAAGAAGCCTACGCTCACCACATCCGGAAAATACACCCCACCCCCAAACCTCCTCAACTGATGCGTGACATCATACAGTTTTTCACAAAAGAAGGCCAGTTGGTCTTTGACACGTTCATGGGCGTCGGGGGCACCCTTCTCGGCGCAGCCTTGTGCAACAGGGTAGCAGCCGGCATAGATCTGAATCCAGAGTATCTTGCGGCCTATCACGCTGCGGCAGAAGAGCTTTCCCTTGAAGACTTTGCCACAGAATGCGGAGATTGCCTATCTGTCTTGCAGGACCAAGAAAAAATGGCTTTTTTAACATCCGGGAAACCGATCAGCCTGTTGCTATTTGACCCGCCTTACTCAAATATGATGAGTAAAGAGAAAACGGGAGCCGATATCGCCGTGTACGGCAAAACAGCCACCCCCTTCTCCGACTCGGAACACGATCTCGGGAACATGGAACGGCCTTTGTTCCTTTCCAAGCTTCGGGAATCTGTGGAACTGGCCCTGCCATATATCAAGTTTCGGGGCTATGTTGTGCTGTTTATCAAAGATCTGCAGCCCAGCAAAAAGGAACCCAATTTATTGCACGCCGACGTTGTAAACGAACTGAACAAGATCCCAAACCTCTACTACAAGGGCATGAAAATCTGGGCGGACGAGTCTACTAAACTGTACCCGTATGGGTACCCATTTAGCTTTGTAGCCAATCAAATTCATCAGTATATTTTGGTATTTAGAAAGGAGAAGTGACGGATCACTTCTCCTTTCTAAATTTGGTGCAAACTATTCTTCACTAAATCCGCTATCAGGCCAGGAAAGCAGACTCACATCGCTTTTTTCCCGCAAGATTCAGCGATTCCATTTTAGCGCAAAAACGCCCTTGCTCTTACATACTTTCCCCAACAGCAGCAAATTTCACACCTGTTCCCGCAAAGCATCTCCGAATACATTCCGGTGCGTTTTCGTTAATAAGGATACGACCATCAGCCGCAAGATAAAACAAAACCTTTTCGTGAGGCATCGACAGGCGGTTGCCACCGAAAATACTTACGCAACGCAAAATCGTTACATTGCCATATAGGGGATAAATGTACTCTTGTTCGATACTGTCATAGTTTTCAATTTCTTCAATTCCCTGTTGAAGCGTGGAGAGCATTTTACCTTCCACAAGAAGGATGAAATTCGTGGCTTTATCGTACAAAACAACATCCGGCAAGTACAAATTAATCCCGTTACGATCCTTTTTGGGCAAGGTCACAAGACGCCCCGCCTTTGTCCTAAAATAGCCTCTCTCACAACCGGCGTGGTTTTCATACACGCAGTACATCCCATGATACATGGTTTGCACATGAAGAAGAATATCCGCCATTTTTTCAGAGGTCTTCTCGTAATGCCAATACAATTCCGGTAGGACAACCTGCATCGGCATCCGGATTCCATCGAGACGCATACCCAGGATATGGCAGATATAGAGGAACTTATTCTTACCCTTTGTGTGATCCACATAGGATTGTGTAACACCGTGCATGGTCACAACAATCTCCTTATCCCACCCCAGTTTCCGGATACATGCGGCGATCATCGACAAAGCGCCAATGTTGGGATCATGACCGATATTCCCTGCATTGGCAGGTTTTGCCAAACGTCCAGATACTTCGATGCGGTCGGCATACTTTGTTATGGTAATCGGAACATTCCCAGCAGGCGGCTTTCTCATCCCACTCTTAAATTGGATTAACTCATCAATGGTTTTAAACGGTTTGAACCAACGGGAGATATTCTTCCCCACAATGGTGACACCAAGAGTCAGCAAAATATTTGTGCCAAACACACTTGTATCAGAGGGTTTTTTTCTTCACGCGCCTCTAACTCTTCGTTATAGAGCATGTAAAGTTTCACATTGTTGTAATACGGAGTGATGTATACAAATTTAGAGCCTCTTTGATACACACCAGTATTCCGTGACTCATCGTCGCTTGTCTTAGTCTCCTCAATCGCCATGATCAAGTTATCTCCCCCATTCCCTTCTGTTGGTACGTCTTCCTGCTTAAACAGAAGGAAATCGAGAAAACTGGAATTGCCGCTGACGGTTTTGATGTAAATTTCAGCCGCATTGCCCACGGAAAGCCCTTCCACTTTGTAGAGAAATTGAAAAATGCCATCTCGTATAATTGGCTTGATTTTAATATCACTGCATTTCGTGACCCTGTCACCAAAATCCTGACAGTACATCACCACAATTTGATATACCACGGAAGGCTTAGGTCTTTCTTCTGTAAGTAGCCATAGATGATCCATTCCCTTTTCCCCCTCTATATTTTCTCCATTGGAACTCTGCATTTGCAACCTCAATCACTTTCAGCAGAAACGAAAGCAATATCGACTACCTTTACAAAATTAAATTTATAAAAATCATTTAATATTTTATCATAATTTTGTATTTTTTGCAATACACTTGCAAGATAAGCATGGGAAGACAACTGTTATTGCCTGCACGATGCAAATTCTTCTCGTTGGACAACCATTCCTTCTTGTTTTTTCCCCTTTACAAACCGTCTGATTTTTGTGAAGTGCTGTGATCATTCCGCAGCACTTCACATCTACCCAGAATAAGAGCTTTATTATACAAAAAGGCGGGTCCGAAGACCCGCCTTTCGCCAATTGTCAAACATTTAGGATTTTTTCCCGGAACTGATCTTAGTCAATCCATACACCAGCACGGCGATAATAATGATGACCACAAAAATACCCAGCATTCCTTTGCCCATGATATTCAGGGCTTCCAAAACAGTTTCATTCATTTCGAAAAACATCTGTTGTTTCTCCTTCCCAGCAGTTTCGCTGTTTCAACTGTATTTCACAACACGCAGATTCCAATGCCGCCCTGCGGAATCTCATTTCGCAGGATTAAAAGCCAAACCTCACGACAAAAACTGGAAATCCCTGTGCCTTCAACGCTCCCATTTAAAATTTTCAGCGTCTTTCTTACATAAAGAACCCAAGCACGATACCGCCAGCTACAGCAGAAGCGATCTGACCGGAAACGTTGGCGCCCACAGCGTGCATCAGCAGGTGATTCTGGTTGTTGGCGGCGATACCCATTTTCTCCACCACACGGGCAGACATGGGGAACGCGGAAATACCAGCAGCACCCACCATAGGATTGATCTTGGTGCGGCTGAAGATATTCAGAATCTTGGCAAAGATAACGCCTGCCACTGTGTCGAAAATAAAGGCAACCAGGCCCAAAGCCATAATCATGACAGTCTGCACCGTGACAAACTGGTCTGCACGCATGGAGAAGGAAATGGTGATGCCCAGCAGCAGGGTGATCAAGTTCGCCAAATCGTTCTGAGCAGTCTCGGACAGCCGGTTCAGAACGCCGCATTCCCGGATCAGGTTACCGAACATCAGGAAGCCTACCAGGGATACAGAAGCAGGAGCCACCAGACCGGCTACAAAGGTCACCAGGATGGGGAACAAAATACGGGTGGTCTTAGTCACAGCATTGGGACGGTATTCCATCTTGATGGCCCGCTCCTTCTTAGTGGTGACCAGCTTGATAGCCAAGGGCTGGATAATGGGCACCAACGCCATATAGGAATAGGCCGCCACAGCGATAGGTCCAATATAGTTGGATTTGAGCACCTGGCTTACCAAAATAGAGGTGGGACCGTCAGCAGCACCAATGATACCGATGGAAGCGGCATCCTTGATATTGAAACCCAGCAAAGCCGCGAACACAATAGTGAGGAAAATGCCAAACTGAGCGGCCGCACCAAACAGGAACATTTTCGGGTTGGAAAGCAAGGGCCCAAAATCGATCATCGCACCGATGCCAATAAACAACAGCAGCGGGAACGCCTCAGAGGCTTCGATGCCGATTTCAAACAGCCACTGGATAATGCCATGAGTTTCACCCGCGCCTTCCATAAACTGGTTGAGCACGCCGGAAGAGGGTAGGTTTACCAAAATGGCGCCGAATCCCATGGGCAGCAGCAGAGCGGGCTCATAGTCCTTTTTGATGGCCAGCCAAATGAGCACAGCGCCCACCACATACATGACCGCCTGCTGCCAGGTAATCGATAGCAGGCCTTCCCACAAAAACTCCATTGTTTACTTCATCCTTCCTTTTTTACAACAATTCTTCCAGATTCCAGGGGTAATAAAAAAGACCTGTGCCCTTAACAGCACAGGTCTTGTCGTTTCAAGCTAAACCAGAGCTGAACGCTCAAGATGTTGACTTAGCTACATGGATTCATGCCGACTACTCCCCTAGTTCGCTTGATAGTGTACCATGTTTCCTCCAGACTGTCAAGTGTGGAAAGCGCTTCTTTCCGCAAAGAGACTCCTGCTGAAAAAAGCCATTGTTACCGGAAGTTTAGGGAATTTTCCGAGAATCTTCAAGAAACGTTCACATTGTCCCGGTATTCTATAACCGTGGTCAAGAAAAGGCCACAAGGACAAAATCTTTTTCATTACATCCTCATTTTATCTCCTTACTTCCTCTTAAAAAAGGGCCGCCTCCTCCCAAGGCGGTTCTTTTTTTGCCCTTATGGGAATTGGAAGGCACTCAGTACAGTCCGTCCCAGGACTCGGGCACCGTGAATTCCGCCAAGATGTCCTGCTTATACTTCATGCTGTCCTTTTCTGTGATTTCCCGGATCACCCGGCAAGGATTGCCTGCCGCAAAGGAACGGGGCGGAATGTCCCGGGTGACCACAGCTCCCGCTCCGATCACACAGCCGTCCCCAATGGTAACGCCAGGGCAGATCACCACATTGGCTCCCAGCCAACAGTCGCTGCCAATATGGACAGGCCGGGCATAGCACAAACGAACCGGTTTCCCTTCCGGATTCAACAGAGCGTTGCGCTCTTCCGGCACCATGGGGTGAACCGGGGTCACAATGGTCACGTTGGGTCCAAAATTACACCGGTCCCCAATGGTCACTTCCCCATCGTCTTGGACTGTCAAATTGAAATTCCCGAAAAAGTTCTTGCCAATTTTCGTATGTTTCCCATAATGGAAGAAAATAGGCCCCTGAATGAACCCGTTCTCCCCCATCTCCCCCACGATCTGAGAAAGGATCTCCCGGCGGCGCTGGGTTTCGTCTTCCCGAGTCTCATTGTATTCCAGATTTAAATTGTGAGTGCGCAACTTAATGGCTTTCAGCTCCGGATCTCCGGGGCAAAATACGATTCCCTTTAAAATACGTTCTTCTTCTCCCATAAAATTATCACCTTTCTGTTGAAAATTTGTTTACAGTATACCATTGTTCTATGCCATGCGCAAGAGGATTCCGTTTCAGGGCATACTGGAAATAGATTGGCGGATTGCGCTTTTTTCGTTCTTATATTATAATGAATAGACAGTATGGCTGCGAGGCTTCTCAGCCGGAAAAGAGGACCGTCGTTGTGAGAGACACTGGAAAGGATCAACGCACCCGGTTGACCAAATCCCTGATCCGTCAAGCATTTACGGAATTGCTACAGCAAAAACCCATGCAACGCATTACTGTAAAAGAACTTTGCGGAAAAGCCGGGGTCAACCGCAGCACCTTTTACGCCCACTACACAGACATCTATGATCTTCTCGCCAAATTAGAAGAGGACATGGTGGCTGACTTTCAGCGCGCCCTGGCCCCCCTTCTGGGAGCAGAAATGGAAGAGCCTTCCCTGCTGCGAATCATGACAGGGATTTACCAATGCCTGAAGGACAATGTGGATATCTGTACGGTCACTCTGGGAGAACACGGTGACAAAGCCTTTGCCGTACGGCTTTTGTCCTTGGGCTGGGAAAGCTGTCTGGCGGCTTACTCCAACCATCTGTGGGGGGCTTCCCCTAAACAGCTGGAATATTTTTACGCTTTCGTGAGCAACGGGCATATCGGCCTTCTTCAAAAGTGGCTGAAAGAAGGTATGACCACTTCGGTAGAGGATATGGCCCAAATGGCTCAAAACATTATGCTTCACGGCATGGACTTCCTGCGGGGAGAATCCCCAATCGCTGAGGAACTTCCTGCGTTTCCCATGGAAGAACGATCTTCCCGCACCTTGGAAAAACATGGGAAGGAAACGCCCCATTTTGACCCGTATTTTGTGGAGAAAACCCACGACCTGTGAAGAAAGGAGACTTGTTATGAAATTTTCAGAAATGACCTATACCCGGCCGGATTATCCGGCTATTTCCCAAGAGCTGGAGAAACTGACCCAGCAGCTGAAGCAGGCGGATTCCGCCCAACAGCAGACCAATGTCTACAGGGAGTTTGAAACTCTTCTCTCCCATTTGACCACCCAGGCCACCCTGTGCTATATCCGTCACACGGTGGACACCAACGACACATTTTACACAGAGGAAAACGACTATAATGACCAGCAAATGCCCCTGTTAGAGGAAATGGTCAAAAACTTCCAGAAAGTCCTGTTGGACTCC
This sequence comes from Clostridiales bacterium, assembly GCA_019416395.1. Classification (GTDB taxonomy): domain Bacteria; phylum Bacillota; class Clostridia; order Oscillospirales; family Acutalibacteraceae; genus Acutalibacter. The sequence continues at coordinate 24,727 of DXXH01000003.1, read as the reverse complement.
CCCTTCCGTGGAGAATTGGAGCAGCTGTTGGGCAGCTTGCTTTTCAAAAACATGGAACTGGAAATGAAGGGCTTTTCTCCAGAAATCGTGTCCTTAATGCAGGAAGAAAATAAGCTTTCCAGCGATTATCAGAAGCTTTACGCCAGCGCTCAAATTCCCTTTATGGGAAAAACCGTGACAGTCGCTCAATTGGGGCCCTATAAGGAAAGCACCGACCGGGCTACGCGCCGGGCTGCCCTGGAAGCGGAAGGCTCTTTCTTTGACCAGCACCGGGAAGAGTTTGACCAGCTTTTTGATAAACTGGTCAAAAACCGCACCGAACAGGCCAAAAAGCTGGGATTGGAAAGCTTTGTAGAGCTGGGTGCAATCCGCCGGCAGCGCAACTGCTACACCCCCCAGGATCTTGCTTCTTTCCGCCGGCAGGTAATTGAAGACCTGGTGCCCCTCACCATGAAAATCATGGAACGGCGGGCCAAGCGCTTGGGAATCGCCGACTTCAAGTTCCACGATATCGGACTGAGCTTCAAGGATGGCTCCGCTACTCCCCAAGGAACACCGGAAGAAATCCTGGCGGCGGGACAGACCATGTACGAAGAGCTTTCCCCTGAGACCAAGGACTTTATCCACCTGATGTTTGAAAACGGCCTGTTCGACGTATTGGCAAAAGAAGGCAAAGCCCCCGGCGGCTATTGCACCGGCCTGCCCGATTACGGCTATCCCTTTATTTTCTCCAACTTTAACGGCACTTCCGGGGACGTGGACGTGCTCACCCACGAGGCGGGCCACGCCTTTGCGGATTTCATTTCCAACCAAACGGTAACCACCCACGCCTTGCGCTGCCCCACCATGGAAGGCGCTGAAACTCATTCCATGAGCATGGAATTCCTCACCGCTCCTTGGCATCATCTTTTCTTCGGGGATATGACGGAAAAATACGAGCTTTCCCATGCGGAAGACGCTCTGTTGTTTATCCCCTACGGCTGCCTGGTAGACCACTTCCAGGAAGAAGTGTACCGTCACCCGGAAATGACTCCCGAAGAGCGGAATCAGACTTGGCTCCGGCTGGAAAAGCTGTACCGGCCTTATATTGATTTTGACAATCTGCCTTTCTACAGTCGTGGCGCAGGCTGGCAGCGGCAGCTCCACATCTACCTGTATCCCTTCTACTATATTGACTATTGCTTGGCCCAGGTAATGTCCTTGCAATACTTCGCCCTGTCTTTGGAAAACAGGACCACCGCCTGGGAAAAATACATGTCGTTCCTGCGCCAGGGCGGCACCAAAACCTTTGTGGACCTGGCCCATTCCGTGGACTTGCGTTCTCCGTTGGACGAAGGCTGCGTAAAAAATGTCTGCCAAGCTACATTCCAGTGGACAGAGGACCATCTGGTGGAGTAATCCCACCGCACTTCAAGTACCCGCTATTAAGGCGGGTACTTTTTTGCAGCACTCTGTGCTGAGGTTTCTTCCGGCATTCCCTTTCGGCCCACGCTGCTGTTAGGATTTCTTCCGTCTTGCAAAAAAGAGGGATATACGCTATGATAAATTCATACACTTCAATGAGTTAGGAAAGGAAGGATTCAACATGGCGTTTCGGGAAATCTCCGTGGAAGAATTAAAGGACAACCCCTTCACCCTTATCAATAAGGATTGGATGCTCATCACAGCAGGCAATGAGGAAAAGCACAACACCATGACCGCCAGCTGGGGCGGCGTAGGCGAGCTTTGGGGCAATTATGTTTCCACCATCTATATTCGTCCCCAGCGATATACCCTGGAATTTGTGGAGCAAGAAGACTATTATTCCCTGTGCTTCTTTGGTCCGGAATACCGGCAGGCCCTGTCCCTGTGCGGAAGCAAATCCGGCCGGAACATTGACAAAGACCAGGCTACCGGGCTCACCGCCAAGTTTGACCAGGCTGCCCCCTATTATGAGCAAGCCCGGCTGGTATTCATCTGCCGGAAACTGTACCGTCAGGATTTGGAAGAAAGCAGCTTTGTGGACAAAAACGTGTTTGAGAAAAATTATCCCCAAAAGGACCTGCACCGCATGTTCATCGGTGAAATTGTAAAAGTCCTGGAAAAAACCGAATAAAGCCACAAGGGCCTGTATGTTGCAACACATACAGGCCCTCATTTTTATTCCTATCCGGTTTTATCCGTCAACCGTTTCCAAGCCAAAATCTTCCGGCAGCAACAGCTCCAAATCCCGCTGCTCTTCCGGTGTCCGCACATTCCGCCGGGAACAGGCGATCACTGCCTCTTCCACCTTGTTCCGGGCCATGCGCCCATTGCCGTTGGTACGGGGATCACCCAAACGCTGCTGCTCCTCATAATAAGCCAGCAAAGGCTTTTCACAGGCGGGATCCATGCGGTATCCTTTGGAACGGACGATGCTCTGAGTAATGGCCAGCAGCTCCTGGGCTGTGTAGTCCGGGAACTCAATGATATTGGGAAACCGGGACCGCAACCCGGAATTGGCCGTGAGAAATTCTTCCATTTCCCGAGAATACCCGGCCAAGATCACAATCAAGTCGTTGCGGTGATCTTCCATGCCCTTCACCAGCGTGTCAATGGCTTCCAGGCCAAAGCTGTCGTCTTTGCCCCGGTAAAGGGAATAGGCTTCGTCGATAAACAACACGCCGCCCAATGCCGATTGGATCGCTTTTTGTGTCAAGGGAGCTGTATGCCCCACATACTGACCCACCAAATCCCCTCGGGTCACTTCCACCAGCTGTCCGCCGGCCAGCACTCCAATGGCTTTGAGGTACCGGGAAACGATCCGGGCCACTGTGGTTTTACCCGTACCGGGATTGCCGGTAAAAATCATGTGCATGGAAGGAGAATCGGCTTTCAGGCCACGTTCCCGCCGCATTTGCTGGATTTTGAAATTGGCTTCCAAAGATAGGATATAGTCCTTCACCGGCTGCAAGCCCACAATCTGGGAAAGCTCTTCCCGGACTGCCGCCACCGCGGCTTCCCGCGGAGAAGAAGCATCCTTTTCCCCTACCCGGACCGGAAGCCCCGCCTGGGTATATTCCACTTGCACAGTCCCTTGTTCCACTAGCAGTGTACCCTCTACCGGCCCCAGGTTCTTGTGCAGCTTCTCCTCGCTCAACAGCCGGTACAACCGGTCGGCTCCCGCTTTCAAAGCGTAAGCTCCTTGATCCGGGGTAAAACTGTCCACCAATGCCGTTACAGCGTCTTTCTGGAAAGACAGGCTAATTTGCAGCTGCTTCTTGCAGCGCTCCACCAAATCTTCCAACTCCCGCCGGGCAATCTCTTCCAGCGCTTCACGGGTGAAGGGCTTTGTCTGGCATTGATCGTCCAACGCTGCCAAAAACGGCGCTCCAAACGCATCTATCAATTTAGAAGCAGGCTTGTCTGTTAAGAGAAACAAGTATTTTCCGCCTGCCGACAGACTGGATACCGCTCCCGGCACCAATGCCGTCCCAATCTCCACCAGCATGCCTTTTTGCTCAGCGTAACGGCTGGGCAGTGGGATGGCTCCTTCCCGAAACAAAGCAGCTACCATGGAAAGCACCGCTGTGTGGCATTTCTCCCAATTTTCCAGTACCAGGGTTGCTGCTCCACTTTTCACAGCGGCGTAAAAGTCCTGCACAAACAGCTTTTCCGAGCCTGCTGCCCCGTAACGGGCAAGATCCAACAGGGCTGTTTTGGGACTTTTTAACACTCCCTGGCGTCCCAAAGAAGCGGTAACGCAGCGTAGGGCGCTATGCCGTCCTGTCCCATGGGGACCCGAAACCACAGCTTTACACAAAGGGGAATCCTGGCTGCTTCCAGCCACAAAAGGCCGTTTAAAGGCGATCAGCAAGCTGTCTAAGAATTCTTCCTGCCCCAGCACCAAAGCGCCAGCTTCCTGCCGGGCCACCTGGAACGCCATTTCCAAATCCACCGGCGCTCCCCCATTGCGGGATTGAGCCATGGTGTCCACCCCGTCCTGGCGAAGATGGCGTTCCAAATCCGCCATATCCGCTTTGGCTTCCTGAGTCAACCGGTCGATGCTTTCCCGCAAGGATTCTGACAAGCTGTCCCCAGCATTCTCCACAGCGTCCAGGGTTTGCCGTGCCTGCTGGGCATGGGATTCCGCTTGGGAAAGCGTTGGAATCTCTCCGGACTCCTGTTGCTTCTCCTCCGGCACGGAACTTTTAAAATGAAGCCTTCCACCCCGGAACATGGAGTCCAGAATGGAATCAATATCGTTTTTCATGGAACAAGATCCTTTCCAATTTCAAGCCATTCTCCCCTTTTTCCGGGGAAACCCTCATGGTTCACGGGAACTTTGACCGTCATGGGGCTGCAAATCCTCTAGGATCGCCCGCAGGTTTTCTGCGTCAATCTGCCCAGGTGCGGAAGCGCTTTGTCCCGCCCCAAACGTCAGGCAGGAACCAAACAGACCACCGGCGGCCCGGGTCATTTTCCCCATCTCCCCCATGGCCATGGTGATGACCGGCCCCACCTGTTGATAAGCTTCCCAAGTTGCGGTAAGCAGTTCCAGCACGTCTCCGGGAGACTGGGGCATCACTGCGTACTTGGGCAAATCTGCTCCCAGCCTTTTCATCAGCACCAGGGTACTGGAAATCTCCTGGGCAGAAGGCGTTTTCGCAAAATCGTGTTTGGACATCACAACGCCAATTCCTTTGCTTTTGGCGAACTCTGTCAGCCGGGCAGCCCGCTCTTCCCCACAGGCCAGTTCAATATCCACCATGGCAAACCCGCCTGTATCCAGCAGTTTTTTCACGCATGTCTCATATTCTTCTGGTGAAAGGGGAGCTTGGCCCCCTTCCCCTTTGGTACGCAATGTGCAAAGCACCGGCTTTCCAGCCACCCCCGTGGTGACAGCTGGAAGCGTGGGAACGGGATCCCCAAAAAAGCAGTCGATCCGCCACTCAAACAGATCGGCTGGCAAGGCAGAAACCTGTTGCAGCTCACTGAGAAGGGCAGGGATTCCCTGTCCGGTCAGGGGAACGCATATCTTAGGTAAACCCTCACCGAAACGCACACCCTGTATCTCTATTACCTTCAAATAATCCACTCCTTGTTATTCTTCTCCACAATCCCCACAAACAATGCCTTAATAATAAAGTATACTGGTGGGAAGGGGAATTGTCAATTTGCGGAAAAGGAGAAAATTTAATTTGTGCCAAGCGTTGCATATCTTCCACCAGATATTGTATAATGAGCTAGGAAAAAGCCCTTTTCGGGGGCTTAGGGAGGATAAAAGCCATGTTAAAAAGTCAGGAAACACGAAAATTGGCTCCAGAAATGGACCCTTTGCGCATGGGCATGGGCTGGACCGCCGAAGATCTGGAAAAACCCCAAGTGCTTATCGAAAGCACTTACGGACAAAGCCACCCAGGCAGCGCCCATCTCTATCAGTTTGCCCAGGAAGCTGCGAAAGCAGCCGATGAAAATGGAGCGAAATCCGCGCTATATTTTGCCACAGACATGTGCGACGGCATGTCTCAAGGCCACGATGGCGGAAACTACTCGCTGGTTTCCCGGGATACCATTGCCAACTTGATTGAAATTCACGCCAATGCCACCACATTTGACGCCGGGGTATTTATCTCCAGCTGTGATAAATCTGTCCCAGCCCAGCTGATGGCCATTGGCAGGATCGACATACCGGCCATTGTGGTTACCGGTGGCGTGATGGAAGCCGGACCCGACTTGTTGACCTTGGAGCAAATCGGCACCTACAGCGCCATGTTCCAGCGGGGAGAAATCACCGAAGACCAGTTTACATTTTATAAGCATCACGCCTGTCCCTCTTGTGGGGCCTGCTCCTTTATGGGAACCGCTTCTACCATGCAGATTATGGCAGAAGCATTAGGCCTGATGCTTCCCGGCAGCGCCTTGATGCCTGCCACCTGTCAAGATCTTCTGGAAGTGGCCAGGAAAGCGGGGGCCCGGGCGGCTCAAATGGCCCGGGAAGGCGTTACCGCCCGGCAGATCGTCACGGAAAAGAGCTTTGAAAACGCCGTTATGGTCCATGCGGCCATATCCGGCTCCACCAACACGCTTCTGCATTTGCCGGCTATCGCCCGAGAATTTGGCGTAGAGCTGGACGCCGATTCCTTTGACCGGCTGCACAGAGGCGCTCACTACCTCTTGGATATCCGTCCAGCGGGGAGATGGCCTGCGGAATATTTCTATTATGCCGGCGGTGTGCCCAGAATCATGGAAGAAATCAAATCCATGCTCCACTTGGACGTGATGACGGTTACCGGCAAGACGCTGGGGGAAAATCTGGAAGAGCTAAAACGCAACGGCTATTATGAAAAATGCGGTAGTTACTTGAAAAAAACCGGACTCAAACATACCGATGTAATTCGGACTTTTGAAGACCCTATCGGCACCAATGGAACTATCGCCGTACTCAAAGGAAATTTGGCTCCCCAGGGCAGCGTGGTGAAACACAGCGCTGTACCGAAGGAAATGCATAAAACCCTTTTGAAAGCCCGTCCCTTTGATTGCGAAGAAGAAGCCATTGACGCCATTCTTCATCACCGCATTCAACCCGGTGACGCCGTATTGATCCGCTACGAAGGTCCCAAGGGCAGCGGTATGCCGGAGATGTTCTACACCACTGAGGCCATTTCCTCGGACCCGGAGCTTTCGGCATCCATTGCCCTGATTACAGACGGCCGGTTTTCCGGCGCAAGCCGTGGTCCGGCGATCGGCCATGTGTCTCCCGAAGCCGCTGAAGGCGGTCCCATCGCCTTGGTGGAAGAAGGGGACTTGATTGAAATCGATATTCCCGCCCGGGTGCTGCGTATCTGCGGCCTTCACGGAAAAGCTGCCTCAGAAGAAGAGATCCAAGAGGAGCTGGCCCGCCGGAAAGCTGCTTGGAAGCCCCGGGAACCCAAATACAAAACAGGCGCTTTAGGACTGTTCACCCAAAACGCTGCCTCTCCTATGAAGGGCGGCTATATGGATTGAGCGCTTTCCGTTTTAAGAAAGGAAGGTATCCCTTATGGAACATGTGGAACAAGCATTGCGAGCAACCGGGGTTGTCCCGGTCATCAAATTGGACGACGAAATGAAGGCGGTGCCTTTGGGCAGCGCCCTGTTGGAAGGCGGAATCTCCGCTGCGGAAATTACATTCCGGACTCCGGCAGCCGCCAAAGCCATTGAAAAACTCAGTTCCGCTTTGCCGGAGATGTTTGTCTGCGCTGGTACTGTCCTCAGCGTGGAACAGGCTATGCTTGCTGTGGACTGCGGCGCCAAAGCAGTCATCTCCCCCGGCACGAACCGGGAAGTGGTGGAATGGTGCGTCAAGCACAAAATCCCAGTGTATCCCGGCTGCGCCACCCCCACTGAAATCGAATCCGCCATGAGCATGGGACTGACCACGGTAAAACTGTTCCCCGCCGAGGTTGTGGGGGGCGTTAAAATGCTCCAGGCTCTGTACGGTCCGTACCGGGGCGTAAAATTCATGCCCACCGGTGGGATCAACCCCAAAAATGTGAAAGAGTATCTGGCTCAGCCAAATGTGATCGCCTGCGGCGGCAGCTGGCTTTGCCCGGAAAACGATATCTCTTCCGGTAACTGGAAAAAAATTACCCAGCGAGCTAAAGAATGTGTGGAACTGGTGAAAGAGGCCCGTCAGGAAAAATAAAGGGAACAATAGAAAAGGGAGCGGAATTTCCGCTCCCTCTTTTTGACTTACAAGAAGAATGGGTTGATTTCTCGTTCATTTAAGTTGGTCACAAACTTTAAAGCCTCTTGACAAGAATCAAAGCTGCCTTGGACAGAGTCATAGCTGTCCGGTGCAAATTCCATGGAAGTGATCTTTTCAGAAACCACCTTCCATTGACCCTCCACCTTTTCCAACTGTGCCGTGCTAATGTCCCGGCTAAATATCACATCTACTGTGTAACGCGGTTTGCTGTCCTGCGTATAATAATTCATGGAAGTCAACCAGTGAGTAGCCATATAGTGTACTTCCACCTCTGTGCTGGAAATCGCTTTCCAATAGAAAAGCCTGCCGTTTGTAGAACCGCTCTCCAAAGAAAGATCCCACTTCAGTGGCGTCTCCTGGAAAGACTGGCAATTTTGCTGGAAGCGTTCTGCCAGATAACCAGTATAGTAATTGTCCATCTCTATGTCCGTTCCCTGCCGGACCTGATCCGCTACTTCCAAAACCTGATCGGAAGAAAGAGATTTTTCTCCCAATGCTTGAGAAAGTTTTTCCGCAGAAATATCGTGGGCGGACAGATAAGCCAAATCAGCAGCCATGGCACGTTTCATCAAGGAAACACCTTGAGCGTAGTACACACCTACCGCTATCCCACACGCCAGTAAGCAGCACAAAAACACAGGCAACCATACGTGGATTTTCTTTTTCATTTGCACCTCTCCCTTTCCACAGAATGTTTCTGACATTTATCATATCACTTTACATAATTTGGTGTCAAGAACAAGAAGCTTCCACTCTTGTTTTTTTTAAAGCTTGAACAACTCTTTATTTTACCAGTTCGATTGCTTCTTTTGCCTAAGCTTTTATCCTACCCCCATAGTGGGCGGTTTTTCAGTCCCCAGCGTTCTTCATGCTGGGGATTTTTGCTAAAGCGGCAAACAAAAAAGCCTTCCCAAATGGGAAGGCTTCTAGATCGGTGGAAATCTTACTCTTTATCGTCCTCTTCGGACTCTTCCTCGTCATCGTCGAAGTCAAACTCCAACGTTTCACCGCAGCCGGGGCAGACAATGCTGCCTTCTTCCAGCATCTCGTCGTTGAGCTCGATGGTGTCGCCGCAGCTGGGGCAGGTCACTTCAAACTCAGCGTCGTCGAAGTCGTCCTCGTCGTGATGATGGCAGCCGCAGCCGCACTCATCGTCATCCAGATCGTAAAAATCCTCTTCCAGAGTGCCCAGATCCTCGTCGATCTCGTCTACCTGGCCGGAAAGCTCGGAAACGTTGTCCTCCAGCTCATCGACAGACAGGCACAGATCATCCAGCAGATCTACAATGGCGTTTAAGACCTTGGTTTCTTTGGCGTTGGGGTCCAGCTCCAAGCCGTCCATCAGGCCGCGGATATAAGAAGCTCTTTCGGAATTCGTCATAACACGTTCCTCCCTTTTCCGTTCTGCAGGGTTGTCCCCCGCGGTTTTATTTGGGCAAATGGATTGCTTAAGCGCGCTCCATGTACTCCCCGGTACGGGTATCAATACGGATCATTTCGCCCTCGTTGATGAACAGGGGCACACGGATTTCCGCGCCAGTCTCCAAAGTAGCGGGCTTCAGAGTGTTGGTTGCGGTATCGCCCTTCACACCGGGCTCAGTCTTGGTGACTTCCAGTTCCACAAAGTTGGGGGGCTCCACGCCGAACACATTGCCCTTGTAAGAAAGCACCTTGCAGTCCATATTCTCTTTGACAAACTTGAAGTTATCGCTGAGCACGCTGCTGTTGATCGGGATCTGCTCGTAGGTTTCGTTGTCCATGAAGTAGTACAGATCCCCATCGCTGTAAAGATACTGCATATCCTTGCGCTCGATATAAGCGGTGGGATACTTATCGTTGGGGTTAAAGGTTTTTTCCGTCACAGCCCCGGTGATCACGTTGCGGATCTTGGTACGGACAAAGGCCGCGCCCTTACCGGGCTTCACGTGCTGGAATTCGATGATGGAATAGACGCCGCCGTCCATCTCGAACGTTACGCCGTTTCTGAAATCGCCTGCGGTTACCATATTAACAACCTCCAAATTTCTTTCTCAACTTTTATTTTACAGTATTCCCCCTGGGATTGCAAGCCATTTTCCCCAGGGAACAGGCCAAAATCCCTCTTTTACAGGCAGATCAGTTCCTTGGGGGATTTGGTCAAGCTGCGGCAGCCGTCGGCCGTGATCAGCAGCATATCTTCAATCCGCACGCCATACTTGGCGGGGATATAAATACCGGGCTCGTCGGTGATCACCATGCCCTCTGCGCAAGGGGTGCGGTCCAGTCTGGAGAAGCGGGGCCACTCATGGATCTCAAACCCAACCCCATGGCCCAGGCCATGGCCAAAGGTACCGGGGTAATCTTTCTCGATGATGTCCCGGGCAATCTTGTCCACGTCACAGCAGAGCATACCGGGTTTCACCTGTTCGATTACCGCCATATGGGCTTTGAGCACGGTATCGTAAACAGCCTTCTGCTCGTCGGAAACCTGTCCCAAAGCCACGGTACGGGTCATGTCGGAGTGATAGCCGTCCAGCAAAGCACCCGTATCCATGGTGATAAAGTCACCCTTTTGCACGGTGTTCTCGGAAGGAACAGCATGGCACTGGGAACCGTTTTTCCCAGCCGCCACAATCAAACCAAAGGCCACGTCCTCAGCGCCCTGCTTACGCATGAAGAACTCCATCTCCAAAGCCAGCTCCCGCTCGGTAACGCCTTCCTTGATATAGGGCAGAATGTGCTGGAAAGCAGCGTCGGTAATGGCCTGGGAATCCTCAATCTTCTTGACTTCCTCAGGAGATTTGATCATGCGCAGTTCCCGAACAGCGTTATCCAGGGACTCGTCCAGCACCGCTTCCGCGCCATACTTCTGGAAAGCTTTTTCAAAGCGCCGTGCCTGGGCTACAGAAAGCTGTTCTGTTTCCAGATAAATTTCCTTGATCCCATGCTTCTGGATCAACTCGCCCAATTTATCCATCAGGGAACTAAATCCCACAACCGTGCAGTATTTTGCCTTGTAATGGGCCGCTTCCTCATACCGGAAGTCCATCAGAAGGTAAGCTTCTTCCGCTGTAACCAGCAGCGCCCCGTCACTGGCGGGGAACTGGGTAAAATAACGGCGGTTCTTCTCAGAAAACACCAAGGCGGCTTTTTGAGTGTCGCCATGGACCAGACGTTCCGTCAGACGTTCCACAGGGTTTTTCATCGCAAAACATCCTTTCTGTTTCCGAATTTTTCCCGCAGACCCTTCTCAAAATGCCTGCGTGCTTTAAAGGTAAAGCCCTCTTCCGCTTCCATAGGCGTCAGCAAAATGGACTTCATGCCGCAGAGATTTGCACCCACAATATCGGTGAAAATCTGATCCCCGATGATGACACATTCCCGCCGCTTCACCTTCAACCGCCTTGCTGCCCGGAGATATCCCACCGGCAACGGTTTCACAGCGAAGCTCAAGGTGTCCAGACCAAACATGAGTCCAAAGGACTTTACCCGTTTTTTGTAATTGTTGGAGATGATAATCATTCGAAAACCGGCGTCACCCATAGCCTGCACCCACTCCAACGACCCCGGGGACGGGGCATGGGAAGTGTATGTGGCCAGGGTATTGTCCACGTCCAGCAGCAGCGCTTTGATTCCCAAACTGTGCAAAAAATCCGGGGAAATATCAGTGACCCGCTCCCGCAGGGCAGTCGGCTGAAAGATGCTCATCTAACCTCTCCTCGCGTGGTTTCTTCAAACAAAAAAGCGGGCGAACCGCCCGCTTTCAAGGTACTTGTGAGCAGCCTTATTTATACTTGCGCTTGCGAGCTGCTTCTGACTTTTTCTTACGCTTGACAGAGGGCTTCTCATAAGCCTCTCTCTTACGGACTTCCTGGATAACGCCTGCTCTCGCACACTGCTTTTTGAAGCGACGAAGCGCGCTGTCCAAGGATTCATTTTCCTTGAGCCGGATCTCAGCCATTTATATCCCTCCCATCCGCCATAAGGCAGGGGTTCTTTCGTCGTAGCACACCAGTACAACACAAACCATTATACTGTCCCTTTCTCCTGTTGTCAAGCCTTTGTTTTTTCAATCTCCCATAGATTTCCACGGAAATCCGCCTGTGTTCCCATGGATCAGGCCCGCCTCAGTTTGCTCCCCTTTTCCAATGAAACTTACGAAAGGACTCCCTGTTCTAAAAATACCGGTACTTGCCAAATTCCATCTAGCACCGGGGTTCCCGATGTTTTAAGTCGGCTTCTGCTTTGATGCCCTTGGGCCAACAGCACACAGGCACAGCCGGCGTCCTGCGCCACTTCCCAATCATGGAGCGTATCCCCTACAAACCACACGTCCGCTGGGTCGATCCCCTGTTTTTCAAAATACCGCCGGGCAAGCCCCGCCTTGCTGTCGGCGTAAATATCCGAAAGGCCTAGCAATGCCTGAAAGTAGGAACCAATCCCCTGGTCTTCCACCTGACGCTCCAAGGTTTCCTGGGGAGAAGCGGACACAATCAGCTGCCCGATTCCCCGCCGGTTCAGTTCTGACAGGATTTCTTCACTCCGTGGAAAAAGCTTACAGTGCCGGGACTCTTCTCTGTAGAGCTCTGTCCATTCCACAGCCAAATCCTCGAAACTTTCCCGCTTCAAATCCAACCCGGCAGACAGATAATAGTCCCTCACTGGGAATGTGAAAATTTCCCGGTAATGCTCCAACCCTTCCAACAGTGGAAGCCCTCGGCGGCTCAGCATTGTATCCATCACTGCCATGGCCACATGCACATCGTCCAGCAATGTGCCATTCCAATCCCATACCATATAATACTGTTTCACAGCGGGAGCCTCCTCTGGTAAATCCGTGAGGTAAATTGTACCACGTCTTTCAGTTTTTGGGAAGGCCAAACAATCTCTCCTTGTCCAAAAGGGAAGTTTTATGGACAGTTTTTTCCCAACCGTCAAATTATGAAAGATTCAGACTGTAAAATTGCAAAACCCGGTTGACAAAGCCTTCAAACCGTATTATAATCCATAAAAGCAGACAAAGACGTCTGATCTTCTCGGGGTACGTGTATTCCCGCGATGGTCAGGTGTCTTTTCTTTTTGCCTTTTTACACAAAATATGCAAGATGACCGAACTAGAAATTCATTTTGTGAAAGGCAATCTTTGGAA
>DXXH01000003.1:5743-11881 GCA_019416395.1 Clostridiales bacterium | reverse complement strand
TCTTTGGAATATGGGAAATGTTCCGGGTACCAGGTTTCTATCGGAATCAGCGGTAAAACCCGGAAAAGAAAGGCAGGTTATCAATATGCTGCGAGAAGGTCTGGACGGCGTGCGGATCCCTTCCGGGTGCGCGGTATCGGCTATTTTTTCCAAAACTGGCCAACGCCGCAGCGGTGAGGACATCATTCGCTCCATCGCCTTGATGCACGACCGTTCCAACGGTCTGGGGGGCGGTTTTGCCGCTTATGGAATCTACCCGGAATACAAAAATCTCTACGCCCTTCACGTATTTTACGACGGCAAGCGCCCCAAGGAAGTTTGCGAGGAATTTATCAACGAGCATTTCGACGTGGTGAACCTCTCCAAGATCCCCACCCGAAAAACGCCTAAGATCAAAGACGAGCCTTTGATTTGGCGGTATTTTGTGGAGCCCCTGCACACGAAGCTGGCGGAAAGCCAGCTGGACGAGGACACCTTCGTCTCCCGCTGCGTCATCCGGGTCAATTCCCAGATCGATGGCGCCTACACTTTCTCCAGCGGTAAAAATATGGGCGTTTTCAAGGCAGTGGGCTATCCGGAAGACGTAGGAGAATTCTATCGTCTGGAAGATTACAAAGGATATTGCTGGACCGCTCACGGACGGTATCCCACCAATACCCCGGGCTGGTGGGGTGGCGCTCACCCCTTTGCCCTGCTGGACCGGACTGTGGTCCACAACGGCGAGATCTCCTCGTACGACGCCAACCGCCGCACCATTGAAATGTACGGCTATGAATGCGATCTTCTGACCGACACTGAGGTAATTACCTACATCATCGATTTCCTGGTGCGCCGCCGGGGTCTTTCCTACGAGGAAGCCGCCAGCGTGATTGCCGCACCCTTCTGGAGCACCATCTCCCGCATGGACGAAAAAGAACGTGCCCGCCTGACCTATTTGCGCAGCGCCTTTTCCGGCATGCTGATCACCGGGCCCTTCTCCATTCTGGTAGGTTTCACCGGGGGGATTATGGCCCTCAACGACCGTCTGAAGCTGCGGAGCATGGTCGTAGGCGAAAAGGGCGACGATGTGTACATCGCCAGTGAGGAATCGGCGATCCGCGTGGTAGAGCCCGACCTGGATACCCTGTTCGCTCCCAGAGGGGGAGAACCTGTCATCTATCGCCTAACCAATAACGAAGCTATCCAGTAAAAGGCGCTTGGCCTTTCTCACCGGCATAAGGCGTCGGTGAGCCGAATTATATCACCTCTCCCCGGAAAATTGCGGTTCCGGGGGCGGAAGGAAGGTTTACCATGTCTCTCACGATGATTTATCCAGAATATGAAGTTGTCCGCAACACAGACAGGTGTATCGCCTGCCGGGTGTGCGAACGCCAGTGCGCCAACGAGGTGCACCATTACGATCCCGACTTAAAGAAAATGCTGGCCGACGAGAGCAAATGCGTCAACTGCCACCGGTGCGTTACCCTTTGCCCCACTCGCGCTTTGAAGATCGTGAAAACCGATCACACGTTCCGGGAGAACGATAACTGGTCTGGCCGGACCATCAACGAGGTCTACCGTCAAGCCAACAGCGGCGGCGTATTGCTGTCCTCTATGGGCAACCCGAAGGAATATCCGGTTTATTGGGATAAAATGCTTATCAATGCTTCCCAGGTGACCAACCCCTCCATCGACCCCTTGCGGGAACCCATGGAGACAAAGACATTCCTGGGCCGGAAACCCACCCATATCCGCCGGGACAGCGAAGGGAACATTGTGCCCGATCTGCCGCCCCAGCTGGAACTTTCCACCCCCATCATGTTCTCCGCTATGAGTTATGGCTCCATCAGCTACAACGCCCACGAGAGCCTGGCCCGGGCTGCGGAAAAATTGGGAATCTACTACAACACCGGTGAGGGCGGTCTCCACCAGGATTTCTACCGGTACGGTAAAAACACCATTGTTCAGGTGGCCTCGGGACGGTTCGGCGTCCACAAGGACTATTTAAACGCGGGCGCAGCCATTGAAATCAAAATGGGCCAGGGCGCGAAACCTGGTATCGGCGGCCATCTGCCTGGGGCAAAAATTGTGGGAGACGTTTCCCGCACCCGTATGATCCCCCAAGGCACTGACGCCATTTCTCCCGCTCCCCACCACGACATTTATTCCATCGAGGATTTGCGCCAGCTGGTGTTTTCCCTCAAGGAAGCCACTCACCACGAAAAGCCTGTTATCGTAAAAATCGCCGCGGTACACAATGTGGCCGCCATCGCTTCGGGAATTGCCCGCAGTGGCGCCGACATCATCGCCATTGACGGTTTCCGGGGCGGCACGGGAGCCGCTCCCACCCGCATTCGTGACAACGTGGGAATCCCCATCGAGTTGGCTCTGGCCGCAGTGGACCAGCGCCTGCGGGACGAAGGCATTCGGGAAAACGTGTCCCTGGTGGTTGGCGGTTCAATCCGCTCCAGCGCCGACGCTTTAAAAGCCATCATGCTGGGAGCTGACGCAGTGTATATTGCCACAGCAGCTTTGCTGGCCCTGGGCTGCCACCTATGCCGCAGCTGCCACGGGGGCAAATGCAACTGGGGCATCGCCACCCAGCGTCCGGAACTTGTAAAGCGCTTGAATCCCCAAATCGGCACGGAACATCTGATCAACCTGGTAAATGCCTGGACCCATGAAATCAAAGAGATGATGGGCGGCATGGGAATCAACTCCATTGAAGCGTTGCGGGGCAACCGCCTGATGCTGCGTGGCATTGGCCTGAGTGACGCGGAACTGCGGATTTTGGGAATCCGCCACGCCGGCGAATAAGCCGATGGACTTTTTTTCCTAACCAATCTGTAGTATACTAAAAAAAGCATGAGAAACCAGACAGGAAAGGCGGCGGCGCCATGCGCTATTCGGAAGCGGATATCCGGGAGTTCATCGCGGACAACGACGTAAAGTTTATCAAATTTTCTTTCTGTGACGTATTTGGCAGTCAAAAGATCATTTCCGTGCTGCCCTCGGTATTGCCCCGGGCCTTTGCCCAAGGGATTGCCGTAGACGCTTCCCGGATCGAAGGTTTTTACAAACCCGGGGACAGCGAGCTATTTCTGTTCCCAGACACCGACACCATATCCTTATTGCCCTGGCGGCCCTCTCACGGGAGGGTGGCCAGGTTTTACTGCCACATCAAAGATCAAGATGGCAACGAATTCGCCCAGGACGGCCGGAAAATTCTGCGGGATGCGGTAGAGTACGCGAAAAGCCGGGAAATCCGGGTCAATTTCGGGGCTGAAAACGATTTTTATCTGTTTCGGACCGATGAAGAGGGAGAACCTACGGACCTGCCCTTTGATAATGCCGGCTTCATGGACGAAGCGCCGGAAGACCGGGGCGAGGACGTGCGCCGGGACATTTGTCTGACCTTGGAAGCCATGGGCATTGAACCCCAGTATTCCCAACATATCAGCGGACCCGGACAGAACCGGATCGATTTTGCCCCCGCCCCGGCGTTGGAATGCGCCGACAATGTGATCACCTTCCGTTCGGTGGTAAAGATGATGGCTTCCCGCAACGGGTTGTGGGCGGCTTTTTCTCCAAAACCCATTCCTGATCAGGCTGGCAACGGGTTCCGCATTGCCATGCGGCCCACCCTGCAGGGAGCCAGCTGTGCGGACGCTTTTATGGCGGGAATCCTGAGTCATTTCCAGGAAATGGAAGTATTCTTCAATCCCCGGGAAGAATCCTATGAGCGCCTGGGCACCTTTGGCGCTCCCGAGACCGTAAGCTGGTCGGATACCGGGCGAATGAGCCTGCTGCGGCGCAAGCCTGACGGACGTCTGGAGCTGTCCGCCCCCGACGGTGCTTCCAATCCATACTTGGCCTTTGCCCTGTTGATTTACGCGGGAGTAAATGGCGTGGAACAAGGCCTTTCCCCCGATTCCACCGAAACCGGCCAGCCTCTGGCCCGTTCTTTGGCGGAAGCGAAAGCCTTGTGCCGGGAAAGCAGCTTTTTAAAGGAAATTCTTCCCAGGGAGATTCTCCGTGCTTACGCCGGCGTCTAAAAACCAGCGGGAAACGGATCACCGCGTACTGCTGGCCTCTTCCAGCGAAAAAGGGAAAGCCCAGTGGGAGAAGCTTCTGGGGGAAGGAGGCTTCCGGGACTTGGGTTTTGCCGCCAGCGGCGGAGAAGCCCGGCGCCTGCTGCTTTCCGGGGATTGGGATATTCTGGTGGTCAACGCTCCCCTATCCGATGAGTTTGGCCACCAATTGGTCATGGACGCCGCAGAGGAAGGCTGCGGGGCCCTTTTGGTCGTGAAAAGCGAGTTATGGGAAGAAGTCAGCGCCCGGGTAACTTCTTCCGGAGTACTCACCCTGGGGAAACCGTTTTCCCGGGGAATATTCGCTCAGGCTTTAGGACTGCTGCAAGCCAGCCAGGCCAAAGCAGAGCGGTACCGGGCGGAAAACGAAAAACTCCGGGCCAAACTGGAAGAATTACGGGTAATTTCCCGGGCGAAATGCCTTTTGGTGGAATACCTTCATCTGAACGAGGAACAAGCCCACAAATATATTGAACGTCAAGCCATGGAAGAACGCAGAACCCGTCGCGCCATTGCGGAAGAAATCCTGCGGGAATATGGTTGACAGACCCGCTGGATTCACAGCCCAGCAGGGAAGTTTACGCCCTTACAGGAAAGGAAGGATCTTTTTTGGACGAGATGATACAGCCCGAAAAGCTTCATGAGGAGTGCGCTGTTTTCGGGGTAAGCTTGAAAGACAACAGCGACTGCGAAGAAGCGGCAGGTATTTGCTACAACGGATTATTGGCCATGCAGCACCGGGGCCAGGAAGGCGCCGGCATCGCGGCAGCCCGGCGCAATGCCATCTACTGTCACAAGGACGTAGGCCTGGTAACGGAAGCGTTTCCACCGGAAGAAATGGAAAAGTTGCCGGCAGCCCGGCAAGCCATCGGGCACGCCCGGTATTCCACCACCGGCTCTAACACCATTTCCAATGTACAGCCCTTTGTGACGGAATTTCTCACCGGGCGTATTGCCACCGCCCATAACGGAAACGTGGTGAACGCCCGGGAAATCCGGGAAAAGCTGACTCCCTTTGGCCTGGATTTTTCCGCCACCAGCGACAGCGAAGTGATTTCTTCCCTGATCGCCTACAAAACAATCCGGGCAAAGGACCTGCTCACCGGCGTCAAAGAAGCCTGCAAGCTGCTGGTGGGAGCTTTCTCCCTGGTGGTGCTTTCCGGAGAAGGCAAGCTGGTAGCAATTCGTGACGCCAACGGTTACCGGCCTTTGTGCCTGGGGGAAAATGAAAGCGGCGTGGTAGTGGCCTCGGAAAGCTGCGCCCTGGATAGCTGCGGCTTCCGGTTTCTCCGGGATATTCAACCGGGAGAAGTAGTGCTTATCGAAAACGGCAAAATCATTCACAGTGAAATTTGTCTGCGCGCTCCCCGGCAGAGCCTGTGCGTTTTTGAGTACGTTTATTTTGCCAGACCCGATTCCATCATCGACGGCCTGAGTGTTTACCAAGCCCGGCTCAATATGGGGAAAATGCTGGCAAAAGAACACCCTGTGGAAGCAGACGTGGTTTGCGGTGTCCCGGACAGTGGTTTGGAAGCCGCTATGGGATACGCTCTGGAAAGCGGGATCCCCATTGCCTCTGGCTTTGTGAAAAACCGCTACATCGGCCGAAGCTTTATTTTCCCCACGCAGGCGCAGCGGGAAAATGCCGTCACCATGAAGCTCAATCCCCTGCGGGCAGCCGTGGAAGGAAAACGGGTGGTTCTGGTAGACGATTCCATTGTACGGGGTACTACCTGTGCCAGGATTGTGGCAGCCATGCGGAAAGCTGGAGCGAAAGAGGTCCATATGCTGATTTCTTCCCCGCCGTTCCGGCACACTTGCTATTTCGGTACGGACATTGGCAGCGAGGAAAACCTCATCGCCAACCAGCTTTCCATACCGGAAATCGAGAAAAAAATTGGAGCGGATACCTTGGGCTATATCAGCGTGGAAGGTCTGCTGGAAGCCTGCCGTGACAGCGGCCTGAAGCTTTGCAGCGGCTGCTTCACCGGCAAATATGCCACCCAGGTTGAAAACGCGTCCAAAGACGCCTTGGAGCAAGGGGCATAACGAACATAAAACTGCAAAA
>DXXH01000003.1:0-5733 GCA_019416395.1 Clostridiales bacterium | reverse complement strand
GCAAAAAAGAGAGAGGAAATTCCTCTCTCTTTTTTATGTTCTCAAATTTCCAGTGAATTTCTTCCCGGATTCTTTTAGAAAAGCTGCCTGACGCTTTCCTGGTAAACCAGAACCGAACAGCTTACTCTCCTTCCTGCTGGTAGCCCTTGCACACGTCTACCCACTCCAAGAAGCGGGAAGTTGTTTCCAATTCCGGAATGGTCAGTTCAATCGCGGAATTTCCACTGCCGCAAGCAGGAAACACCGTATGAAACCGCTTGAGGGACTGGTCCAAATATACTTTGACGTTTTCTTTCACAGCAAAAGGACACACGCCGCCCACCGGGTGCCCCACCCAGTCCAGCACCTGCTGGGGCGTGAGCATTTTGGCTTTCTGATGAAAAAAAGCTTTGTATTTCCCGTTATCGATTTTGGCGTCTCCCGCCGCTACGATCAGGATAGGATCATCCCCCACTTGAAAGGATAAAGTCTTGGCAATGCGGGCAGGCTCACATCCCAGGGCCAACGCCGCCAATTCCACAGTCGCGCTGGAATCCTCTAATTTCCGCACCCTGTTCCCCATTCCATACTGTTCCAAATAATCTTTCACTGCCGCTACAGACATCGAAATCCCTCTTTCCCTTGTTTTATTTGCGCCATTTTCCAAATTGCGGTATACTAAAAGCAGTACATCGAATACGATACCAAGGGCGGACCACACGCCGCCCCATAGGAAGGATTTGAATTTATGGCAAATGACTGCCGGTTCGCCGTGCTAATTGACGCGGAAAACGTGTCGGTAAAGTATATCAAAATCATTCTGGACGAAATTTCCAAGGACGGAATCGCCACCTACAAGCGGATTTACGGGGACTGGACCAATCCGTCCCTGATTCACTGGAAAAGCGCCCTGCTGGACAACTCCATTATCCCCATACAGCAGTACAGCTACACTTCCGGCAAGAACTCCACAGACTCCGCCATGATCATCGACGCCATGGATATTCTCTATTCCGGACAAGTGGAAGGCTTCTGCCTGGTGTCCTCTGACAGCGATTTCACCCGGCTGGCGTCCCGGCTCAGAGAATCGGGCATGACGGTCATCGGCATGGGCGAAAGCAAAACGCCCAATTCCTTTATTGCCGCCTGCAACAAATTCAAATACCTGGATATTCTCTCCGCCGCTGACGAAGAGGAACCTGAGGAGACCCCAAAGCCGGAACCGCCGAAAAAAGCGCCTCAGCAAAAGAAAAACCCTGCCCGAAAAGCTGCTTCCCAGAAAAAGTCCAAAGAAGAGCCAAAAGCGGAGAAAGACTCCAAATCCGCTGATTCTAAGAAACAGCAAGAAGACATTGAGGAACCCCGCACCAGTCTTCGCACCATCCGCCGGGCACTACGCACTATTGTCCGGGAAAACTCCGATGAGGATAACTGGATCATCATCGGTAAAGTGGGAAATATCCTCGTCAAGCGCTATCCCGATTTTGACGTGCGGAACTTTGGCTTTTCCAAGCTTACACCTTTCCTGGAATCCCTGGACATGTTCGAAGTGAAAAGCGAGCGCAAGGACAGCAACAGTTCCCCCCAAATGTACGTCCGTTTAAAATAACTCTGGTTTTTACCATGCCTTCAAAGGAGCGGTTCCCCACGGACCGCTCCTTTTGATCATTTCAGAACTTTTTCATAAGCAAGCCGTGGGCTTCCGTCCTCTAAATAGATGATCCCCCTGTAAGTCAAGCCATTTTTCTCCATCACTCTCTGCATGATCCGGTTATCCCGGTGGGTATCCCCCCGCACCACAGATAGCCCTTGGTCCCGGGCTTGTTTTTCCAGCTGCTGGAAAAACATTCCTGGCGCCCCCTTGCCTTTACAGGATCCTGCCACAGCGATCCTGTGCAGAAAGGCGTATTCCGCCGGATCAGCGGCCCAAGCTCCCTCATAAATCTTAGCGTAGGTGGGTTCCTGGCCTATGCCCAGATAAGCGGTAGCAACCACCTGGCCCTCCTCTTCCAAAACCCAGGCATTCCCTTCCGCTACGTCTCCGCGAAAAGTTTCTTCATTTGGATATCCGTCCTGCCATTGATCCACTCCATGGGCACGCAAAAAGCTTTTTGCCTCTTCGTATAATTGGGCAACGGCCTTCCCGTCTTCCAAGACCGCTTTCCGCAAAATCATCTCGATCCTTCCTTTCCCCTTTTCAATATCCTTTTTATCATAACAATTTCCTCTTGTTTTTTCAACCAAAAGCAGGTATAATATGGTTTGTCAGTCACTGTGGGAGAAAGGATCCCGATGATTCTTCCTTCGCAATGGCAGAAACAAACAATCCGATCATCACCAGCAATCGCGGTACCGGGCCGGCAGTCTGCTTTTACAGGGACGAATAAAACACGTGGAAAACCCGGATTGAATCCAGCACTACGCTGGAAGGGCAGAGGATACGGTGGAATATGGGAGCGGGCAGGTCTGCGCGGCGGGACGCCGTGAACCATGTCAGGCGGGGAACCGAGCAGCATTAAGCGGCAGTTCCCGGGCGATGCAGGGTGCCTGTCCGTTCCCATATGTTACCGGGCTTCTGCCCTGTGTTTTCTCTGGAGATTTTACCAGGAAGGGAGGTTTTTGCGTGTACAAGGTGCTTTATCGGAAATACCGGCCACAATTTTTCGCGGACGTTGTGGGGCAACCGCAGGTCACCGTTACCCTTAAAAATGAGCTGATGCGAGGGCGTATCGCCCACGCCTATTTGTTCACCGGTTCCCGGGGAACAGGCAAAACAACCTGTGCGAAGATACTGGCCCGGGCGGTCAACTGCTTACACCCCAAAGACGGGGATCCTTGCGGGGAATGTGAAATTTGCCGCGGGCTGGAAGACGGCTCCATTTTAGACGTGGTGGAAATCGACGCTGCCAGCAATAACGGCGTGGACAGTATCCGTTCCCTGATTGAGGAGTCCAATTTCACTCCTACCACCGCCAAATACCGGGTGTATATTATCGACGAAGTGCATATGCTTTCCGTGCCCGCGTTTAATGCTCTGCTAAAAACCCTGGAAGAGCCGCCACCTCACGTCATCTTTATTCTGGCCACCACGGAAGTCCACAAGCTGCTCCCCACCATTTTATCCCGGTGCCAGCGGTTTGATTTCCGGCGCATTGCCCCGGAAGACATTGCCGGCCGGTTGGAAGACGTTGCGCAGCGGGAAAACGCCCAGCTGGATCACGACGCTGCCCTGCTCATCGCCCGGATTGCCGACGGCGCTTTGCGGGACGCCTTATCTCTTTTGGACCAATGCCTTGGCCGGGACAAGCACGTTACCCTGGACATTGTCAACCAGACAGCGGGAGTGGCAGCCCGGGATTATCTCACCGCATTGGCCCAGGACATTGTGGAAGAAAACGCAGCCCGCGCTTTAGAGGCTATTGACGGACTTCACAGGGAATCCAAGGATATGAGCCGCTTGTGCGAAGAAATGGCGGAATATTTCCGGGGATTGATGCTTATCAAAACCATGAAAGATGCCTCAGGGCTGGTGTTGTGTTCCCCCCAGGAATTGGAAACCATGACCTCACAGGCGCTTTCCATTAGCTTGTCCACGATTCTTCACGGACTTGACACCTTTGAGGAAACACTGCACAAAATGCGGTACGCCAATCAGCGGGCGGAACTGGAGATGGCTTTTGTGAAGCTGTGCAACCCCCAGTTGGACACTTCTCCGGAAGCTCTGCTGCGACGCCTGGAAGCACTGGAAAACGGTGTCCCCCGGCAGCGTCCCATACCTACTCCGGAACCTGCTGCTATCGAGCACACACCAGAACGGCCGATTCAAAAAGAAGCTGTTCCGGAAAGCGCCCCCAAGGAAGAACCGATTCCTACACAGAGCGTCCCGGCGGAAGACCCCTTCCGGGAGAAAACGCCTTCCCCCGCTCCCCAGCCGGAGAACAAGCCAGCTCCCAAACCCCGAAAAAAAGCTGCCGCTATCGATGTGGCTGCCCTGGCAGCGGGAGCTCAAAAGTTTCGGGATTGGCCGGAAATTCTCCAACGGATCAAGGGAGACACAAAAAGTGTGGCCATGGCGTTCACCGGCTCTTCTGCTTATGTCAACGGGGATTATATGCTGATTCAAGCTCCCGAACTGGCATTTGAGCTTTTAAAACGCCCCGAACAGCGGGACAGAATGCGCGAAGCCATTCGGCAAGTGACAGGCCGGGTGTACAAGTTAGGGCCCTATCGAGAACCTCAAGAAGAAACCCCTGCCGAAGCCGATCCTTTTGCCGAGTTGGAACGCCGCGCAAAAGAGGAAGGCATCGAGGTACGGGAAACCGTCCAATCTACTGCGGAAAAGTCTGAAGAAGAGGATCCTCTTCCCCCACTCACAGATGATGAAATCCCATTTTAATGGATCATAAATAAAAGAAAAAACAACGGCTTTGACCGGAAAGGAAGGATTCGTATGAAAGCAAGACTGCCCCAAGGATTCGGTGGAGGCGGCCCCGCCAATTTGCAGCAGCTGGCCCGTCAGGCTCAGAAGATGCAGGAACAGATGGAAGCAGCTACCGCTGAACTGGAAGAAAAGGAATATTCCGCCACAGCAGGCGGCGACGCGGTGAAAGCCGTGGTTACCGGTAAGATGGAAGTGAAATCCATTGAGATCAAACCCGAGGTAATCGATCCCGAAGACGCCGAAATGCTGGCTGACCTGGTCACCGCTGCGGTAAATGAAGCGCTGCGTGCCGCCGCCCAGGAAAAAGAAGAACGCATGTCCGCTCTTTCCGGCGGCATGAACATTCCCGGACTGTTCTAAGATGGCTGGGTATCATGTTCCCCCCTTAGAGGAGTTGGTGGAAAAATTTGAGAGCCTGCCTGGAATCGGCCACAAATCTGCCCAGCGCCTGGCCTACTATGTGCTGGGCATGAGCAAGGAAGAAGCCCAAAGTTTCGCTCAAGCCATTCTGGACGCTCACGAAAAAATCCACACCTGTAAAGTTTGCTGCAACCTGACGGACGGAGAACTTTGTCCTGTCTGCCGCAGCGATACCCGGGACAAAACCTCTATCTGCGTGGTGGAAGAGCCAAAAGACGTGTTCGCCTTGGAACGGGCTGGAGACTACAATGGCTTATACCATGTGCTGCACGGAGCCATCAGCCCTCTGTCCGGCGTAGGCCCGGACCAGCTGAAAATCAAAGAACTGCTGGGCCGCATGAATTCCGGGGTGGAAGAGGTCATTATGGCCACCAATCCCACCGTGGAAGGAGAAGCCACCGCCATGTACTTATCCCGGCTGTTGAAGCCCCTGGGCGTCAAGGTGACCCGTCTGGCGTACGGAATCCCCGTAGGCGGCGATTTGGAGTATGCCGATGAAGTGACCTTACAGCGGGCTATGGAAGGACGGCAGGAGCTGTAATCCACAAATAGAAAAAGACCAAAGGCAACCGCCTTCGGTCTTTTTTTACGCCTTCCAAAAGGCCGGGAGCACACTTTCCTTCACCTTGAGAAATCCCGCCACTTTTCACCCTGGAAAAAATATATTTCTCCACAGGTGTTGACTTACCTGAGGAAACAATGGAGACGCCTTTTACGAGAAAAACAAAAAATCCTGTATCTTATCAGATACAGGATTCTTTGGAGCTGCTAACCAGATTTGAACTGGTGACCTCATCCTTACCAAGGATGCGCTCTACCGACTGAGCCATAGCAGCATATGGCGACCCGGATGGGGCTCGAACCCACGACCTCTAGCGTGACAGGCTAGCGTT
>DXXH01000029.1:25122-29330 GCA_019416395.1 Clostridiales bacterium | reverse complement strand
CCCTCTTCCCAGTCCTCCCAAGAGCCGCCCCAGGCGAAACACCCGCCGGAGCCTTCACTCCAGCCCGCCGCCCAGGAAGAGAAAGGGCTTTTGGACGCTTTTTTCCAAGACAAAGAACGAACCATTATTTTGGCGCTGCTCCTTTTGCTCAGCGGGGACGAGAACAACCACGAGCTGTTGTTCGCCCTGATGTTTCTGCTGATGTAGGGGCAACACCGCCAAAGGCCAGCGGGCCGTGGGAAACCCGGACGCTGGCCTTTTTTGAACCCTGTGTTTCCTGTTTTGGCCGCCCTTTTCAGCCTGCCGGGCCTTCCCGCCAGCTGCCGGGCCGCCTTTTTGCCCTCTTGGGGGATTACCGCACTTGGCCGTTGCCTTCGATCAAAAACTTGTAAGAGGTCAGCTGCTCCAAGCCCATAGGCCCCCGGGCGTGAAGCTTCTGGGTGGAAATGCCGATCTCCGCTCCCAGGCCGAACTGCCCACCGTCCGTAAACCGAGTGGAAGCATTTACATACACGGCGGCGCTGTCCACCTGGTTCAAGAACCGCTGAGCGTTGGAATAGTTCTCCGTGACGATGCACTCGCTGTGCCCCGTGGAGTACCGGGCGATATGCTCCAACGCCTGGTCCAGGGAATCCACCACCTTCACCGCCAAAATATAGTCCAGGTATTCCGTTTCCCAATCTTCCTCTGTGGCCGGCCGGATCCCCGGCAGAATGGCCCGGGTGCGCTCACAGCCCCGCAGCTCCACCTGCTTGCTGTCCAGCCGGGCTTTGATGGCGGGCAGGGCCTGAGGTGCAATTGCCTCATGCACCAGCAGTGTTTCCATGGCGTTGCACACCGAGGGCCGGGACGTTTTAGCGTTGAACACGATCTCCGCCGCCATGTCCACCTGGGCGGAAGCGTCCACATATACGTGGCAGTTGCCCACCCCAGTCTCGATCACCGGCACCCGGGCGTTTTCCTTCACCGAGCGGATCAGCCCCGCCCCGCCCCGGGGAATCAAAACGTCCAGGTAATCGGTCAAAGTCATCAGTTCCTGGGCGGATTTCCGGCTGGTATCTTCCACCAGCTGGACGCAGTCGGCAGGCAGTCCGGACTTCTCCAGAGCGTCCCTCAGGACGTTCACCACTGCCTGGTTGGAGCGGAAAGCTTCCTTCCCGCCCCGGAGAATCACCGTATTCCCAGCTTTCAGGCACAGGGCCGCAGCATCGCTGGTAACGTTGGGACGGGCCTCATAGATAATGCCGATCACCCCCAAGGGGACCGTGACTTTCTGAATCTTTAGTCCATTGGGCAGCACCCCGCCGGACAAGACTTTCCCCACAGGGTCGGCGGCTTTGGCCACGTCTTCCACCGCTTTGGCCATATCCCGGATCCTCTCCTCGGTCAGGGTCAGCCGGTCCAGCAAAGCCTGGGTCATTCCTTGCTCTTTTCCGGCTTCTACGTCCAGGGCGTTAGCGGCCAGCAGTTCTTCCCGCCGGTCCCAAAGGGCTTCCCCGCTGTGAAGCAATGCCTCTTCTTTCCGGTTCCCGGCGGTGGCCAGCTCCCGGGCCGCCTGCTTGGCCCGCCTGCCCATTTCTTCCAATGTCATATCCTTTCTCCTTCCCCCGCCTTTCATTCCATAAAAAGGCAGTCCAAAGAACTTTCCTGTCCGCAGTTTTTAACGGCGCGGACAGCGCGCTGACGGCTTCCTGCGCTGGGAGTAAGCGTAGCGCACGACCCCGCGACTGGGGTCCAGCGTCACGCTGGCGCAAATTGCCCGGAAACTATCGGCGCGGACGTGCGTTGACGTCCAGATCAGCGCGCAGCGAAGCAAGCCGCCCAAGGCGCGACTTGAATGCAGGCTCAGCCTGCTGGGAAAACAGTGCCTACGTCTTCCCCCTGCATCAGCTGGTACAAGGTTTTGGGATCGCTCCCGGATACAATGGCCATGGGGATCCCCTGGCTTACCGCCATGCGGGCCGCTTTCAGTTTGGTCGCCATGCCCCCTGTGCCACGGGTGGATCCTGCTCCCCCTGCCAGCGCTTCCACTTCCGGGGTGATCTTCTCCACCCGGGCAATCCGCTTGGCTTCCGGGTTCTTCCGGGGATCCCCGTCGTACAGCCCGTCAATGTCCGTGAGAATCACCAGACCTTGGGCGCCGCACAGCCCGGCCACCACCGCCGACAGCGTGTCGTTGTCCCCAAAGTTCCGGCCTTCCAGTTCGCTTGTCTCCACGGTGTCGTTTTCGTTGACCACCGGGATCACTCCCATGGAAAGCAGTTCCCCAAAGGTGTTTTGTACATTCCGGCGGCTCCGGTCCTCGTCCACCACGTCGGCGGTGAGCAGCACCTGGGCCACCATGTGGTTGTACTCCCCAAAAAACTTGTCGTACAAAAACATCAGCTCACACTGGCCAATAGCTGCTAGCGCCTGTTTTTTTTCCGTCTCCTCAGGCCGCTGGAGCATCCCCAGCTTCCCCATGCCTACGCCGATGGCGCCCGAGGACACCAGCACCAGCCGTTTCCCGGAATTCTGCAAATCCGACAGGGTGCGGCACAGCTGCTCCATGCGCCCCAGATTCACCTTTCCGTTTTCATAGGTCAAGGTGGAAGTGCCCACCTTCACCACCAATATTTCCGCTTCTCTCAGCTCCATAGCGTTCCCGGGCCAAGCCCGTCCCCTTTCTTTCCCGTTTTCCCGTTCCCCACCGGCACCGCCGGCGGAACAAACTTTATAACCCCGGCACGATCTTTCCGCCGCCCACAACGGTGTCCCCATCATACAACACCAGGGACTGTCCTGGGGTGATGGCCCGCTGGGGCTCGTCAAAGATCACTTGCAGCTCGTCCGGCCCAGTCTGTATGGCGGTGGCCGGCTGCTCCACCTGGCGGTACCGCACCCGGGCTTTCACCCGCAGGGGCGTGTCGATCCGCTCCTGGGAAATCAAATTGATGTCCCTGGCGGTCACTTCCCGGGCGAAAAGCTCTTCCTGCTTGCCCAGTACCACCTGGTTCTTTTCTGTGTCGATTTTGCACACGTACATGGGCTGGGGGAAAGACAGCCCCAACCCTTTCCGCTGGCCAATGGTGTAGTGGATTATCCCTTTGTGCTGGCCGTATACCTGGCCTTCCGTGCCTACGAATTCCCCAGGCGGGAAGTCCTTGGGCGTCCCCCGGCCCTTTTCCCACCGGCGGATAAAGGCGGCATAGTCCCCGTCCGGCACAAAACAAATATCCTGGCTGTCCCGCTTCCTGGCGTTTACAAACCCGTGTTCCTCTGCCAGCTCCCGGGCCTGCTCCTTTGTCAGCTCCCCCAAGGGCAGCAGCAGCCGGGAAAGCTCCCACTGGGTCAGGGAATAGAGCATATAGCTTTGGTCCTTTTGAGGGTCCAGGCCCTTCTTCAAAAGCCACCGGCCTGTTTCCGGGTCTTGTTCCACCCGGGCGTAATGGCCTGTGGCCACATAGGGATAGCCGATCTCTTCCCCACGGCGCATCAGCTTTTCAAATTTGATATACCGGTTGCAGTCCACACAGGGATTGGGGGTTTCCCCCTTCTCATAGGCCTGGACAAACCGGTCCATCACTTCCCGGCGGAAGGCGTCTTTAAAGTTGAACACATAAAAGGGCATTCCCAGCCGGAACGCCACCGACCTGGCGTCCGCCACATCGTCTACGGAACAGCAGGTCTTTTCCCGGGGAATCCCCCGGTCCTCGTTGTCGGTGAGCGCCAAGGTGACCCCTATGCAGTCAAACCCCGCTTGCTGGCAGAGCAGGGCCGCTACACTGGAATCCACGCCGCCGCTCATGGCGATCAGGGCTTTTTTCTCCACAGGCTTACTCCTTTCGGTTGAAACACTCACTTGATCAGCTTTTTCAATTCCAGGGCTTTTCCCAAATCCCCTTGGGCTTTCAGCTTGCCAAAGGTAAAGGCTGCCACCGGATCCAGCTTCTTATTGACGATCTTCCAGAAATTCTCGTCGGAAATGGTCAATTCCACATCGCGGTCGTGGTAGTCATAGGGCTCGATAGCCAGCTTGCCCCCTTTGATCTCCACATAGAAAGTTCCGGCGGCTTCCCCGGTGATGTTGATCTGGATCCGGGTAGGGTCGGCCACGTTGGACACATCGGCGCCCATAAACCGTTCTTTCACCTGTTGAAAGTATTCTTGAAACGTCATGGAAATCGCTCCTTATTCCGAATTTAGAATCACAGTACCATGTTACCATA
>DXXH01000029.1:22507-25112 GCA_019416395.1 Clostridiales bacterium | reverse complement strand
ATATCAGCCTGCCGAATACAACGAAAACGGGAAGTTTTTCGGAAACAGAAACGTTTTGGGGTATGTTCAAGAGACGGTCCCCTGAATGGTGGTAACAAAAAGACATCCGAGCTGGAAACTCGGATGTCTTTTTTAGCAAGTCAAAAGAGGCCCGCTGCCCGATTCTACCGCCCTGGGGGCGTATGCGAACCGTGCAGCTACACTTTCTTTCTCGGCTTCGCCGTTTTTAAGGCCGCGCCTTTTTGAAAAAAGGCGCCCCAAAAACTTTTACGTTTGCTTCCCGTTTATTTCTCGTGATGTTCCCGGCGAGGGCGGCGGTCACGGTTCCGGTCGCCATGCTCCCGGCGAGGGGGGCGGCTGTCGGAAATCTCATTCTCCGGCACAGCGCCGTCCAAATCGATCAGAGCGTCACGGCGGCTCAGGTTCAGCCGGCCCTTATCGTCGATTTCCAGCACTTTGACCTTGACGATATCCCCCACGTTCACCACGTCGGTGACTTTCTCGGTGCGCTTCACGTCCAGGCGGGAGATGTGCACCAGGCCTTCTTTGCCGGGGGCGATCTCCACAAAAGCGCCGAAGTCCATCAGCCGGGTGACACGGCCGTTATAGTAGGAGCCGGGTTCCGGATCGTTGACAATGGTATCCACAATATCCAAAGCCCGCTGGCATTTTTCCAGATCCAGGCCGGAGATGAACACATGGCCGTCCTCTTCCACGTCCATTTTCACTTCGCACTCAGCGCAGATCTTCTGGATCACCTTGCCGCCGCTGCCGATGACTTCCCGGATCTTGTCCACAGGGATCAAGGTGGACAGCATCTTGGGAGCGTACCGGGACAGCTGAGGCCGCACTTCGGGAATGGCTTTCAAGAGGATCTCGTCGATGATATAATTCCGGGCCTTGTGGGTCTTTTCCAGAGCTTCCTTCACCATGGCGGGGGTCAGGCCCTGGATCTTCAGGTCCATCTGAATGGCGGTGATACCCTTCTTGGTACCGCCCACCTTAAAGTCCATATCGCCGAAGAAGTCCTCGATGCCCTGGATATCCACCATGGTCATCCACCGGTCGCCCTCGGTGATCAGGCCGCAGGAAATACCGGCCACAGGAGCCTTGATGGGCACGCCGGCGTCCATCAAAGCCAGGGTGGAGCCGCAGATGGAAGCCTGGGATGTGGAACCGTTGGAAGACAGCACCTCACTGACCAGGCGAATGGTATAGGGGAACTCGTCCACGCTGGGGATCACCGGCACCAAGGCACGTTCTGCCAAAGCGCCATGGCCGATCTCCCGGCGTCCGGGGCCGCGGCTGGGCTTTGTTTCGCCCACGGAGTAGGACGGGAAATTGTAGTGGTGGATATACCGCTTGGACTCTTCCTCGTCGATGCCGTCCAGCAGCTGGTTATCCCGGATAGAGCCCAGGGTCGCCACGGTGAGCACCTGGGTCTGGCCACGGGTGAACATGCCGGACCCGTGCACACGGGGCAGCAGGCCCACTTCGGCGGCCAAGGGGCGCATATCGTCCATGCCCCGGCCGTCCACACGCTTCTGCTCGTCCAGCAGCCAGCGGCGCACTACGTATTTCTGGGTCAGGTACATGCACTCGTCGATCTTGCTCTCCTGGTCGGGATAGAGGGGATCGAAATGCTCATGCACGTCCTCGTAAACGGGCTTCAAGCGCTCGTCCCGCACGTTCTTGTCGTCGGTATCCAAGGCGGCCCGCACAGCGTCCTCGGCGTAATCCCGGATATCCAGGAACATCTGGTGCTCCGGCTTGTTGGAAGGATACTGGAACTTCTCCTTGCCGATTTCCGCCTGGATCCCCTTGATGAATTCGATGATCTTCTGGTTGGCTTCGTGGCCGGCCATGATGCCGTTGTACATGTCCTCGTCGGAAACCTCGTTGGCTCCGGCCTCGATCATGGCGATCCGCTGGTCCGTGGAAGCCACGGTCACCGCCATCTGGGAAACCTCCCGTTGGGCGGAGTTGGGGTTGATGATGAATTCTCCATCCACCAGGCCCACAGACACGCCGGATATGGGCCCGTTCCAGGGAATATCCGAAATGGACAGGGCAATGGACGTGCCGATCAAGGCGGCGATTTCCGGGGAATTGTTCTGGTCCACGGACATGACCGTGCACACAATGGACACGTCGTTGCGCATATCCTTGGGGAACAGGGGCCGGATGGGCCGGTCGATCATGCGGCAGGTCAGGGTAGCCTTCTCAGAGGGGCGGCCTTCCCGCTTCAGGAAGGAACCGGGGATCTTACCCACGGAATAGAGCTTTTCCTCATAGTCCACGGACAAGGGGAAAAAGTCGATGCCGTCCCGGGGCTTGGCGGAAGCGGTCACCGCTACGTGGACCACCGTGTCCCCATAGCGCACCAGGCATTCGCCATTGGCCAGCTGTGCCATTTTCCCAGTCTCCACCACCAGGGGACGGCCAGCAAGCTCCGTTTCAAACACTTTAAAATTCTCAAACATGACGCGTTCCTTTCTCCCCGGGGCCTGGGGCACGCCGGGGCGGTTGTTGGAAGGGCGGCACTGTTTGACAAGGAAACAAGCCGGCCGGGATTTTTCCGGCTGGTTTGCTTGTAAAACAGTCC
>DXXH01000029.1:10698-22497 GCA_019416395.1 Clostridiales bacterium | reverse complement strand
CCCGCCCCTGAAATAGAGCGAAAGGCTGTGCCCGCCGGCCAAAAGGCCCGCAGCCACAGCCCGCTGCTTTTCTCTTACTTACGGATACCCAGTTCAGCGATGATGGAACGGTACCGCTCAATATCGATCTTGGTCAGATAGTTCAACAGGTTCCGTCTCTGGCCAACCATCTTCAGCAGGCCACGGCGGGAGTGATGGTCCTTCTTGTTGGTCCGCAGGTGATCGGTCAAATCGTTGATGCGCTTGGTCAGCACAGCGATCTGCACCTCGGGAGAACCGGTGTCGCCTTCGTGGCGGGCATACTTCTTGATGATTTCGGTCTTTTCGGTCTTAGTCATGATAATTCCACCTTTTCCGCGGCCATCGCCGCACAGTATTCACCCTGTCCACAGGTAGGGGTTGGTGTGGTCCCTTATCCGAGGAGCGGGCAGCTTGATTATTTTATCATACAGGGTCGGCTTTGTAAAGTGGTTTTCAGGAATTATAGCCATTTCTCCCACTCTCAGCCAGGTTTCTCAGACGCCTTTCCCGGCCCCCGCCGCCAGGGACGTTTCCCCGGCGCCGCCGGAGACTTTGGACCCGGCCCCTTGCCGTGGGAAATAGGGCGGGGCGATGCGGGCGGCTACCGCTTTGGCTTCCACCCCGTTTTTCTCAATGGCTTCCCGCAGCTCGTCCAGGGAAGCGAACTTCCGCTCCGGCCGCAAGAACTCCAGCAGGAATACCCGCACCCGTTTGCCGTACAAATCCCCGGTAAAATCGGGCATCCAGGTTTCCGCCAGCACTTTGTCCGAGCCCACCGTGGGTTTGACTCCCACGTCGGTCACCCCGTAGAAGTATTGTCCCCCGATCCGGCACCAGGAAGCGTACACCCCAAATTTTGGCAGCACAAAGCCTTCCGGAATGGCCTGGTTGATGGTGGGTGTCCCCAGCAGGGTCCCGCCGATGTGGTTGCCGTGGATCACTTCCAGGGAAAACCCAAAGGGCCGGCCCAACAGCCGGTTGGCCAGGGGGATATCCCCCGCTTCCACCGCCTTGCGGATCCGGGTGGAGCTCACCTTCTCCCCGCCGTCCATCACAGCGGGAACCACGTACAATTCCACCCCGGCTTTCTCGCACAGCTCCCGGAGCAGGGTCACGTCCCCGCGGGCGCCCTTGCCAAACCGGAAATCCTGGCCGCAGCACAGCCTCCGGGCGTTGCATTTCCCAAAAAGCACGTCCCGGACAAAGGCTTCCGCTTCCCAGTCCCGAACCTGCTGGAATTCCAGGGAATACAAGGTTTGTATGCCCGTATGTTCCAAAATCCGCTCCTTGTCCCGCCCGGTAAGCACGGCGCTGTTCCCCGAGGGGCTGGCCCGGAAGGTGAACACCGCCGGTTCCCAGCACTGGCCGTCTTTTCCCGGGGCGCAGGCGGCGTGGATCACTGCCATATGTCCCCGGTGCAATCCGTCAAACGCGCCCAGTGCCAGGGAGCAGGCAGCGCCTGGCGTCTCCATCTCCCCCAGCGTATGAATGATTTTCATGGCTATTCCCCCCGTTCCACAAAGGATTTCACAAATCCCAATTCACCCTGTTCCCGGTCCACTTTGGCCAGGCCCAAAAACACCCCTTCCGGGGACTTGACCCGGCACAAGCCTTCCTGGGGCGCTTTCCGCACCCGGACCAGGTCCAGGCTTCCCCCGTTCTCAAACCGGCGGGCCTGGGCCAAGCTGACGGTTACTTCCGGGTACTGGGAAAACAGCCGCTCCACCGGGAACAAAACCTCTTCCAGACGGCCTTCCCCAGCCAGGGCTTTCAGCTCTTCCAGGGAACGGGCTTCCTCTTGGTCAAACCCGCAGGCTCTGGTACGCCGCAAGGCGGTCATGGTGCCGCAGCTTCCGGCGGCTTTGGCCAGGTCCTCAATCAGCGTCCGAATGTAGGTGCCTTTGGAACAGCTCACCCGCAAAACCCCTTCCCGGGTCTCCGGATCGTAGGAGCAAAGCTCCAAGGCGGAAATGGTCACTTGCCGGGCGGGCCGGTCCACTTCCAACCCTTTCCGGGCCAGCTGGTAAAGCCGCGTTCCCCCCACAGACACCGCGGAATACATGGGCGGCACCTGCTGGATTTCTCCCCGGAACCGGGGCAGGACCTGCTCCAGTGTTTCCAGGGGGACCGGGTCCGGGCTTGTCTCCACCACTTCCCCGGTAACGTCCCCCGTGTCCCGCCGCTCCCCAAACCGGAAGGCGGCTTGGTATTCCTTGTCCGTGTCCGGAAGGAAATTCAGCGCTTTGGCGGCCTTCCCCAGCAGCACGGGAAGAACGCCCGTGGCCATGGGGTCCAGGGTGCCGGTATGGCCGATTTTCTTCTGCCGGGACAACCCCCGCATGACCGCTACCGCGTCAAAGGAAGTAAACCCGCTGGGTTTGTCCAAGATGATGATGCCGTTCATGAAAGCTCCTTTCCGGGTAAATTTGGAAACTCTGCATGGTTTCCCTTACAGGCCCTGCTCTTCCACAAAGCTGTAAAAGGCCTTTTCGGCGCTTTCGTCCTTTTCCTGGACCGTTCCCACAGTCTGGGTATAGAGGGTGAATTCCTCATCCCCGTCCAGCTGGAAGGTGGTGTCGCACAGCTTCTGGTCGTAGGCCCCGATGCCGCAGGTGCCCAACCCCAGCGCCGTACACGCCAGGTACAGGTTCTCGCCCACGTGGCCTATATCCGCCCGCACCTTGCTGGAAGCCCGCATTCCGTACCGCCATTCCGTGCGGTAGGGGACAAAGCTCCAATAAAACACCACATTGGATTTGGCCGCCCAGGTCTGGCCGCACAGGCTTTCGTCCACCAGGTTGTCCAGCGCCTGCCGGTCTTCCATGGTCTGGAGCAGCTCCAGCTGATGGGTCATGGGCAGGTAATGGTAAGCGCCGGGCAAAAGCCCCTCCACCTGGCGGACCAGCAGATAGGTTTCAAAGGGGTGACGGGCGCCGCCGCAAGGGACGGTACGCAGGGTGGCATAGCTTTTGCCCCGGATCCCCTTGATGCCCTGGGTCGCCCACAGCAAAAAGGAAAGCTGCAACAGACTCATCTCTTCCTGGGTGTACACCCGGCTGCTCTTCCGCTTGAGAAGCAGTTCCAGCAGATTGTCCGACATGCCCAGGCTTTCAAAGTTCCGGGGCAAATCGATCCGGTTCTCCGTCATAGGCGCCTTCACCAAAGGCGGCTGGGGCCGCTGGAGCTGTTGGTCCGTTTTGTACTCGCCCCCCTGGCGCTCCAGTTCCGCAGTATCCAGGGATTTTAAGGCGTTCCGCTCTCTCTGGGTAATTTCCCGAATGGTTTTCTCGTCCATGCATTTCCCTCTCTTTCTCCAGTATGGCAACGCAGGGGCCCCTTTAGGCTGCCCCTGCGCAAAGTTATAGCACTCCCAATTCTTTCAGGTACTCCCCGCAGGCCTTCTCCATGGTCTGCCGGGCTTCCTCTAACGTCATGTTCAGGGAACATCCTGCCGCTCCCCGATGACCGCCGCCGCCAAACCGGCTGCAAAGCTCCGCCGCGTCTCCCGGGGGATTGGCCCGCAAAGACACCTTCACTTTGCCATCTGGCTTTTCTTTCAAGGTGACGCCCAACAGCACCCCCTGGATCTCCCGGGGCATGGACGCCAACCCTTCCAGATCGCTTTCCTTGGCGCCGGTGGTGGAAAATACGCTCAAAGGCACTTGGATCAGGGCGCATTTGCCCCCGCTGGAAAACTCCATGGTATCCATAACCATGCGTTCCGCGTGCACCTGTGCCTTGCTTTTGCTTTCAAACATGGCCCGGTTGATCTCCGCGCCCCGCGCCCCCAGCTCCAGCAGCTCCCCGGCGATCCGGTGAGTGCGGGCGGTGACGTTCTGATACCGGAAACACCCTGTATCCGTGGTGATTCCCGTATACAGGCAATCCGCCATGGCCGGGCTGATGCCCACCCCCAGCTTTCCCAGCAGGGCGAAGATCATCTCCGCGGTGGCGGCAGCCTCAGGCTCCACCCAGCGTTCCGGAGCGAAAGGCACGTGGGTCCCATGATGGTCCACCGCCAGCTCGATCCGGTTTACCAGCTCTTCCGGGGCCTTCCCCAACAGGGCTTTGTCCGCCACGTCCACGGTCATCACGTGGGCCGGCTCAAACTCCCCCAGGGGAATCCCCTCAAAGAGATAGGAAAATTTCTCCGGCACCGGATCGGCGCAAAAGAACCGCACCTCTTTCCCCAAAGCCACCAGGCCCCGCAGCAATGCTGATGCCGACCCCAGTGTATCTCCATCGGGAGAAGCGTGGCTCATCACCAGCACCCGGTCCCATTCCCGTAACAGGCCTGCCGCTGTCTCGCAGTCTGCCATGTTCTCACTCCTTTTCTTCACCGGCCGGGGTTTCCCCTTCCCCGGCTTCCGGTTCCAAGTCCCGCAGAAGCTTGGAAATATGGGCCCCATATTCGATGGAGTCCGTGGGCTTGAAAATCATCTCCGGCACATGCCGCAGGGAAAGCCGCTTCCCCAGCTCATGCCGGATATACCCGGCGGCGGATTTCAACCCCGCTACTGCGGTTTTCGTCCGGTCCAAGCCCTCCATGGTGCTGACGTACACCGTGCAGTAGGAAAGGTCGTTGGTGACCTCCACCCGCACTAAGCTCAACAGGCAGTCCTTCACCCGGGGGTCTTTCACCTCCCGAAGGATTGCGGTAAGTTCCCGGCGGATATCTTCCGTGGTCCGTCCGATTTTAAATCCAGGCATTTGGCTGCCTCCTTTCGGTTATCTTGTGGTGCGCAAACGAATTGCAGCCTTTGAAAAGGCTGGCGAAACTTTTATGCCGCGGATTCGTGGGCTTCGCTTACTCCCATCACTGGGAATCGCCAACTTGCCGTCCGCGACTTGCCCGGGGTGCAACCCCCACGCTTTGTTACCGCCGGCTTGCAGATATCCAACGGCGCGGACGTGCTCTGTCGTCCTATACAGGCGCGGCGCTAAGCCGCCGCCCCAATGCGCGACTTGCCCGGGGTGCAACCCCTTCAGGCGCGGCGTTAAACCGCCGCTCCAAGGTGCGACTTGCCTGGGCGCAACCCCCTCAGGCGCGGCGTCAAGCCGCCGCCCCAATGCGCGATTTGCCCGGGGTGCAACCCCTTCAGGCGCGGCGCTAAGCCGCCGCCCCAATGCGCGATTTGCCCGGGGTGCAACCCCCGGCGCAGACGTGCTCTGTCGTCCTATACAGGCGCGGCGTCAAGCCGCCGCCCCAAGGTGCGACTTGCCTGGGCGCAACCCCCGGCGCAGACGTGCTCTGTCGTCCTACACAGGCGCGGCGTCAAGCCGCCGCCCCAAGGTGCGGCTCGCCCGGGGGGCAACCCCCTTAGTCGCGGTACTCTTCCATCTCGTAGGCTTCCAGGATATCTCCCTGCTTGATGTCGGAGAACTTCTCCAAAGTGATGCCGCAGTCGTAGCCTTCCGCCACTTCCCGCACGTCGTCCTTGAAACGCCGCAGAGAAGCCACTTTGTCGTCCGCCACAATGATGCCGTCACGCACCACCCGTACCTGAGCGTTCCGGGTGATCTTGCCGGTGGTCACGTGGCCGCCGATGACCATGCCCACGTTGGAAATCTTATACGTCTCACGGCATTCCGCCTTGCCCAAGGCCACTTCCCGGTACTTGGGAGCCAGCATGCCCTTCATAGCGGACTCGATTTCTTCAATGCAATCGTAAATGATCCGGTACAGCCGCATATCCACGCCGTCCCGCTTGGCGTTCTCTTCCGCCACCGGGTCAGGCCGGACGTTAAAGCCAACAATAATGGCGTTGGAAGCGTTGGCCAGCATCACGTCGCTCTCGTTGATGGCGCCTACCGCCCCGTGAATGATGTGCACCCGCACCTCGTCGTTGGAAAGCTTCTCCAAGGACTGGCGTACCGCTTCCACAGAACCTTGCACGTCGGCCTTGACGATGATCTTCAGCTCCTTCATGTCCCCTTCCTTCATCTGCTCGAACAGGTTGTCCAGGGTCACCTTTGTCTGGGAGTTGAACTGCTCTTCCTTCCGCTCGCTGATCCGCTGTTCCACCAGCTCCCGGGCCAAACGCTCGTCGGATACCACATTGAAGATATCGCCGCCCACAGGCACGTCGTTCAGACCGGTGATCTCCACAGGCACAGAGGGTCCGGCGGCCTTGACCTTGCGGCCCTTGTCGTCCATCATGGAGCGGACACGGCCCACGGTTGTGCCGGCCACAATGGTGTCCCCGGCACGGAGAGTGCCGTTCTGCACCAGCATGGTGGCCACAGGGCCCATGCCCTTGTCAAGCCGGGCCTCGATCACGGTGCCCTTGGCGGGACGGTCCGGGTTGGCTTTCAATTCCATCATGTCGGCGGTGAGCAGGATCATTTCCAGCAGGTCGTCAATGCCCTGCTTGGTGTGGGCGGATACGGGAATGCAGGGGGTATCGCCGCCCCACTCTTCCGGAACCAGCTCGTACTCGGTGAGCTGTTCCTTCACCCGCTCGGGATTGGCCCCTTCCTTATCCATCTTGTTGATGGCCACAATAATGGAAACCCCTGCCGCTTTGGCGTGGTTGATGGCTTCCACGGTCTGGGGCATGATGCCGTCGTCCGCGGCCACCACCAGCACGGCGATATCCGTCACCTGGGCGCCACGGGCACGCATGGTGGTAAAGGCGGCGTGACCGGGAGTGTCCAGGAAGGTAATTTCCCGGCCGTCCACCGTCACACGGTAAGCGCCGATGTGCTGGGTGATGCCGCCGGCCTCGCCCTCGGTGACGTGGGAATGACGGATCACGTCCAAAATGGAGGTCTTGCCGTGGTCAACGTGGCCCATGACCACCACAACGGGAGCACGGGGCACCAGGTTGGCCTCGTCGTCCTCGCTGTCGTCGATGATCCGCTCCTCGATGGTGACCACCACTTCTTTTTCCACCTTGGCGTGGAACTCGTCGGC
This sequence comes from Clostridiales bacterium, assembly GCA_019416395.1. Lineage (GTDB taxonomy): Bacteria > Bacillota > Clostridia > Oscillospirales > Acutalibacteraceae > Acutalibacter. Next base: position 15,560 of record DXXH01000029.1, on the reverse strand, counting down.
CACCAGCACGGCGGTGTCGAAATCGATGGTGTCGTTGATGGTGGCGAACACGCCCAGGCTCATCAGCTTTTTGATGACCTCAGGGGCGGAAACCTTCAGCCGCAGGGCGAACTCGCCCACGGTGATCTCGTCCGGCACCTCGATGGTGATGTGTTTCGCCTGGCGTTCCCGGGCGATACGGTTCAGACGCTCGGCCTCGGTCTCCCGCTTGCCCCGGCGCTGGCCCCGCTTCTGCTGGTTCCGGTTGGTGAACTTCTGCTTGGTCACCACGTTGTCCGTGCGGGTTTTCACCTTCTGGTCCGCCAACTGGTCGTATTTCTCATTGTATTTGTCGATGTTCACATGGGAGGAACGGGTATCCACCACACGGCGGGTAGGCTGCTTGGGCTCCTCGATCACCGTGGTCTGGGGGATCTGGGCAGCAGGCTGAGCAGCGGGCTGGGGAGCCGGACGCTTTTCGGGCTGGCGCTGGTTCCCGCCGGCAGGAGCGGATTTCTGGCCCTGGGGCTTTTCCCCACGCTGCTGGCCGCCCTGGGCGGTTTTCTCCTGCTGCTTGGGGGCTGCCGCCTGCTGGGGCTGCCGTTCCGGAGCGGGCTGGGATTGGGCTGCCTGGGGAGCCGTTCCGCCCCGCTCGGCGAAATAGGCGTCCAGATTCTTCATGCTCCGCTCCTGGGTGAAGGCTTCGAACACCACGTCCAGTTCGTCCTCGGTCAGGGCGGTCATGTACTTCTTGGGCTCGGGGAAATACTTGGCCAGGGTGTCGATCACGTCCTTGTTGGGGATATCCAGATCCTTGGCCACTTCCCGCACTCTGTATTTAATCATCATTGGCATGTTCCTCCTTCTCAATCCGTCACGGCTTCCCCAAGGCTCTCCACAGCCTTGGAAAACCCCTTATCCGTTACAGCCAGCACGCCGGCCCGCACCCCGCAGGCCCGGCCCAATTCTTCCATACCGGCTTCCACCCGCAAGGTCGGGATCCCTGCCCGGGTCCCCTCATAGCGCAGGTTTTTTACCGTCTTTTCCGAGATGTCCCGGGCGGCGATGAGCAAATATGCCTTGCCGCCCCGGGCCGCGGACACCGCCGCGTCAAATCCCGGTTCGATCTTTCCGGCCCTTCTGGCCAATCCCAGAAGGGACAACAGTTTATCCGCCATGGCCGCCTCCCTTCCGAAATGGAAGCGCTTCTTCCGGCAGGTCGATCTCGATGATAGGCTGGCCGTTTTCGTCCAAGGGCACGGCTGGTTTCGCCTGGGGGGGCTCCGCCTCTTCCTTGGCAGCCCCGGCGATTTCCTCTTCCAGCCGGGCGTATACCTCCTCCGGGATCTTACAGGAGAAGGCCCGCTCCAGCCGCCGGGATTTTTTCGCCAGCTTCAAGCACTGGGCGTCCCGGCACAGGTACGCTCCCCGGCCCGGGCGTTTCCCCGTCAGATCCAGGGAAATCTCCACCGGTGGGAGCACGCCGTTTTCGTCCTCCTTCTGGGGGGCTTTCACCACCCGCACCAGCTCTTTTTTCGGCTTCATCTCGCCGCAGCCCGCGCACATGCGCAGGGGTGTTTTTTTCGGCCGCATGGGGTATTCCTCCTCTCCCGGCGGGGCATGGGAAACCCGCCTTATTCTTCCTCGCCGTAAAAGCCGCTTTCCGGCTTGATATCGATCTTCCAGCCCGTCAGCTTGGCAGCCAGCCGGGCGTTCTGGCCCTTATTGCCGATGGCCAGGGACAACTGGTTATCCGGCACGGTCACCTTGCAGGAACGGGAACCGTCTTCCGCCACTTCCACTGAAATCACATTGGCCGGGGACAGGGCGGCAGCGATGAACTGCTTGGGGTCGTCGCTGTATTCCACAATGTCGATTTTCTCGCCCCCCAGCTCTTCCACGATCTCCGACACACGGGAACCACGGGTACCGATGCAGGCGCCCACAGCGTCCACGTCGGGGTTGTGGCTCACCACAGCCAGCTTGGTGCGGGAGCCAGCTTCCCGGGACACGGCCTTGATTTCCACCGTGCCATCGTAGATCTCCGGGACTTCCGTCTCGAACATGCGCTTGACCAGATCGGGGTGGGTGCGGGAGATGATGGCCTTGGGGCCCTTCTCCGTTTCCCGGACGTCCACTACATATACCTTTATGTAGTCGCCCTCTTTCACATTCTCCCCGCCGATCTGCTCGTTCTTGGGCAGCACCGCCTCCGCCTTGCCGATCTTCAAAGAGATGGCGCCGGTGCGGGGGTCGATCCGCTCCACCAGGCCGCTGACCAGCTCCTGATGCTTGCTCTGGAACTCCTGCATCATCTGTCCACGCTCGCTGTCCCGGATCCCCTGACGGATGATGTTCCGGGCAGTCTGGGCGGCCACACGGCCAAACTGCTTGGTGTCCAGCTTGATCCGCACAAACCGTCCTACGCACGCGGTGGGATCCACCTGTTTTGCCTTATCCAGCAGATACTGCCGGTTGGGGTCTTCCACTTCTTCCACGATCTCCTTGCGCAGGTAGACGTTGAATTTCCCTGTCTGGGGATCCACGTCAATATCCACGTCCTCGTTGCCGTAATTGTTCTTGCAGGCGGTGGAAATGGCCTTCTTGATCTTATCCAGCATGAATGCCACCGGGATTCCCTTTTCCTTCTCCAACAGGTTCAGCGCCAGGAACAGTTCCTCGTTGCCTTGCTTCTCCGGTTCCTTCTTCTTTGCCATGGGCTTGCCTCGCTCCTTTTCTCTCGTTTCCGTTTAATCCTCAAACTCCTCGTCCACCCCTTGTACGGAAGAACATTCCTTCTTCTCCAGGGTGACGCTGGTCTCCTCGTCCAATTGCAGCTCGAACTCCCCGTTGTCTTCCGCCCGCAGCAGAATCCCTTGGAGTTCCCGCTCCCCGCTTTCCAAAGGCCGTATCAGCCGGGCACGCACCAGCCGGCCTACATACGCCGCAAAATGCTCCGGCCGGGTCAGCTTCCGCTCCAGCCCGGGGGAAGAGACTTCCAGCAGGTATTCCTGGGGGATTGGATCCTCTTTGTCCAAAACAGGGCTCAGGGCGTGGGTCATGTCCACGCAGTCGTCAATGGACACTCCCCCCTCCTTGTCGATAAACACTCTCAAAAACCAGTCCGCCCCTTCTTTGACGAACTGCACGTCCCACAGGGAAAGGCCAAGCTCTTCCGCCAGGGGCTGAGCAAGCTCCCAGACACGCTGGGCCACGTTTCCTTTTTTCTTTGGCGCCGGACTCATGCGTTCCACCCTTTCCCGGCCCAGAGGGCCGTGTTTTTTGGTTTTGCTTCATAAGCAAACAAAAGAGCGGGTCGCCCCACTCTTTCATCATCGTACTTATACCTTGGTAATTATACCACCCGGCTCCGGGAAAATCAAGGGCAAACCCGCATAATTCCCAGCGCTCTGCCAATTGGAAGGCTTTTTTCGTGAGATGCGCCAAAAGGGCCTCCCTTCTTTTTGGGATTGGGGGGCTTTTTTGGGAAATATCACGGAAAATTCCAGGGAAACCGCCTGTTTCAGGCAGTTTATTGCGGGTTTTCAGCCCCCGGCCATCACACTTCCAACTGGCGGGACAAAAACATAGACGCCGCCCGCAGGCTTTCTTGGATTTCCCCGCTGATCTTCTGCGGGGAACGCTCCCCCTTCAGCAGCATCACCGCCCCCATGGGGTCGCCCTCGCAGACCACCGGGTAAGCTGCCATGGCCGCCGCAGGATATCCCTGGGCCACCAGGACGGTGGTTTCGCCGTTGGTGGTAAAGGATTTTCTTCCCTGGACCAGTTCTTCCATCTGGGGAGAAATGGCCTTGTGAAGCAGCTCTTTCTTGGCGGGACCTGCCAAGGCGATCACCTGTTCCCCGTCGCACACAGCGGCAGCCTGGCCGGTGAGGGATACCAAAGCCTCGGCGTAGGCCTGAGCCAAAGCGGACATTTCCCCCACAGGGGAATATTTTTTCAAAATCACTTCCCCGGACACATCGGTGAAGATCTCCATGGGCATTCCTTCCCGGATCTTCAAGGTACGGCGGATTTCCTTGGGGATCACCACCCGTCCCAGATCGTCGATTCTCCGGACAATACCAGTAGCTTTCATAGTGCTCCTCCCATACTTCCTGCCGGGAGTGTCCCGGCTTGTTTTCGTACGGTTAGTATTTGCCAAGTTTTTCGGGTTTATCCTCGTTTTCAAAAAATAGGAAAAACGCTCAAAAGACTGGGCTTTTAAGCGTTTTCCCTGGGGCAATCCCCTTTTCTATAGTTTATTATGCGTATTTTTGCGGGTCTTTTTTCCAGAAATTACAATTAATAAATGATAAACTCAATTCTCCTTCCATTTCACGCAAGACACCTGGGGAACTTCCGCCACGGCCAGCGCTTTCCCCAGCCGGCCGGAATCTTCTTCCCGAGGGAACAGCACCAGCGTCCCCGGCTCCTGGTTGGCCACTGCCACGTAACACCCGTCCGGGCTGATGGCGAAATTCCGGGGACACCCGCCCCCAGAGGGGAACCGTCCCAAAGGCTCCAACCGTCCCCCATCGTCCTTTACCTCAAACCCGCACAGGCACCCAGGGCCCCGCACCGACACATACAGAAACCGGTTGTCTGGGGAAAGATGGATATCCGCCGCCAGGGAATCGTCCGGATCCCCTTCTTCCCGCAAGGAATATTCCCCCACCTGTTCCAGCCGGTTTTCCTCATACCGGAATACCAGCAGGGAGCGGTCCAGCTCCGTCACCAAATAGAGCCACCGGCCATTGCCATGGAACGCAAAGTGACGGGGGCCTTGCCCCGGTCCCGATTTCACCCAGGGCTGCCCCTGGTCAGGAGCCAGTCCCCCCTGGCTGTCCCTGACAAACTGGTAAAGCCGGTCAGAACCCAAA
>DXXH01000029.1:7552-10688 GCA_019416395.1 Clostridiales bacterium | reverse complement strand
CGTCCGGGGAAGGCTGGGCAGAATGAATATGCGCCTTGTCCTGCCGCAAAACATTGGGCCCGCCCCCTTGGAATTCCCGGAAAAAGCAAACCCGGCCAGTGGCGGCTTCCAATCCGGTCAAAGTGCCTCCCGCGTACCCGGCAGCATACAGATAAGGGCCGCTGGCCACAATGTGGCACAGCCCCGCTCCAGGAACTTCCCGGTACCACAGGGGAACCAGCTCCCCTGTTTCTCCCAAAGGAAAGCAGGCGACGCCCGCACGGTCTTCCAGCTCTTCCACGGCGTATAAGCGCTCTCCCTCAGCAATGATGTAAGAAGGGTTCCGCAAATCTCCATAACGGCTTGTCTCCCTCAGAGAGGCCCCGTCAAATTCCCAGCAGCGCACTCCGTCCCCCAATGTGTCCCCTGTATAGGCCCCTGTGTACAGTTCATACTCCATGAACTTCTCCCCGCCTTTCATTTGTAAAAATACCAACAGAAGCTTGCCCACGCACCCAGGGCAGCAGTGGACAGCTTCCCTGGAAATCTCTTCTATTTTAGATCCTGTTCCCATAAAAATGAAGGGAAAATTCGAAATTTATGCGTTTATTTTGTCCAGTACAGGCCTTGTTTTTCTCACCCAAGGGCAAGCCCTATTTGCAAAACACGGTTTGAGCCTTCCATTTCTTGGCCAGATTCCGGCCAGTGAAACGCTCCCCTTTTCCACCTGATGTTCCCTTTCTGTGGAAAACAAAAAAAGACATGTCCAAGCTTTTTGCCTGTGACATGTCTTTTTTACAATGAAACGTAAAGGGCATTGGGAAAATCCCGCATTACAGCACGTATTGGGTGGGACCTAGAATTTCCTTCATGGTCACTGCCGCCTGCACAATGGCCTCCCGCTGTAACCGCAGGGACGGTCCGGAAATACTGATGGCCGCCATGGGCGCCCCATCATGGCCAAACACCGGCAAAGCGATACACACCACCCCATACTCGTGCTCCATGTTGTCAATGGAATAGCCCCGCTCCCGAATGCGCCGGAGATCTTCCAGCAAAGCTTCCTTGGAGTCCAAGGTATTTTCCGTAAACTTCACAAAGGTGTCCGGAATATGCTTCAGCTGCTCCTCCTGGGGCATAAAGGCCATCAGCGCTTTCCCCAACCCGGTGCAGTACATGGGCGCGTGCTCTCCCAGGATCTTCCGGTCCCCCATGGAATCCTGAGGCTGTCTGGATTCTAAATACAGCACCTCGCTGTCATGGGGAATTGCCAGGAACACTGTCTCGTGGACTGTATCCGCGATCTTTTCCATATAGGGCAGGAAGAATTTCTGGTACCCCATATGGTTGTTGATAATATAGCTGAATTGCAGCAGCCGCACCCCCAAGGCGTATTTCCCCGTCACACTGTTCTGGGTGAGATACCCCATGGTCTCAAAGGTGGACAAAATATTATGTACCGTGCTTTTCTGCAATTCCAGCTGCTTGGCAATTTCCGTCACACCCAATTCCGGATCTTTCATGGAAAAACATTCCAGCACCCTCATTGCCTTGACAAGGGAGCTGACTTTCGCGGTTTCATGGACCATTTACAACCCTCCAGCATACCTAACTAAACCTATTATACTACCAAAATATGGAAAATTGTATCCTTATTTGATAAATGCTGCCCCATCAGCGAATTCCGCAAAACAGCTCCCCAATCAAACGGGTTTCGCCGGTATGGGAATGCTTTACCGAAGATACAGGTCTTCCATCTTCTGGGAAATCAGCTCCAGCTGGCGCACTTCGTCACGAATCAAGGGAGTCAGCTCGGTATGGTCCTGGGTACGGCTGTAATCGGAAGCGATTACGCCCAGCTTCTGCAGGTGATGCTTGGCGCAGACCGGGTAAAGCCGGCTTTCAATATAAGAGCACATGGTCAGGAATGCCTGCAACTCTTCCGCCTGCTCCGGCTCCTTCTCCCAATTTTCGCACAGCCAGGCATACAGCTTGGGGTGGAAATTGGCCATCACACCGGAGAACCCGGCGCCGCCTTGCCGCAAGGTCTCAAGCAGGGTGGCGGTATTGGCGTTGTACAGCTTCAAAGGCGTGCCTTTGATCAACTGGAGACGGCGCTGGATCCGCTCCATGTCGCAGCAGGTATCCTTTAAGAACTGGAACCGGCCGGTCTTGGCGCAATAGGAGATCTCCTCATCGGTCAGCACCCGCTTGTAGGGAGCGGGGCACTCGTAAAAGCCCAGGGGCATGGATTCCGGCAGGGCAGCCATCAGCTCTTCCAGGCGGCTCTTCCAAATATCGCCGCTTTCGCCCTGTTCCGCCATGCGGTTGGTGATCAGCACAATGGCCTGAACGCCTGTGTCCACCAAACGCTTCAGTTCTTCCTTCTGGTCTTCCAGGCTGTAGGAGATGTGCCCGGAAGCGATGACCGGGATCTTGGCCTTCTGGCAGATCCGCTGGACGATCTTGATCCGCTCGGACAAGCTGAGGAAAAACACCTCGCTGGACTGGCAGGTGGCGAACAGCCCGGCTGCTCCGTTTTCCTCATACCATTCCACCAAGCGGTCCAAAGAGTCATAATCCACTTCGCCGTTGTCCGTAAAGGGCGTCAGCATAACCGGCCACACGCCATCTGTTTTCTTTTCAAGCGCAGCACACATTCTTATATCTAGTTCCTCCCTCGTTTTCAGTTTGAGAATCTTTTAGAGATGGAAAAGATTCCAGTATTTAATTTTGGAAACGGATTCGCCCATAACCCATAGACCGAATTGTTCCAATTTGAATGTTACCGAATGTTCTCTATTACAGAACGCTGTTCATCAAATACGAGTATAGCAACAATGGAATGCTTTGTCAATAAAGGTTGCGTTTTTTCTTTCTCAGAAGTATTTTTTGACTCCTTTTTTCTTTTTAAATTATAGCATATCCAGGGCGTTTTCTGCATGCCAAAGACAATTTGACGGGTTAACATTTAATAATTCGCACCTGCTTTATCGATTATTTACAATTGAATCTCAAGTCGCTGATCCATCAAGTTTTTTCCTTTTTCTTTTTGTCCCGTATTTCGGACCTATTTCTTAATTTTTTATGAAATTTGCTATTGACAAACAGGAAGGGGGTCGCTATACTTGAATTACCGAAACCGAGAACGTTGTTC
>DXXH01000029.1:0-7542 GCA_019416395.1 Clostridiales bacterium | reverse complement strand
AATAATGAACGAAAGGGGCGTTTGCCAGCCATGTCAATGTTACAAGCGAATACCGCCAAAAACCCTGTCGTAAAAAAGAACTCGGTGTGGGCAAAGATGAAAGAGAGCAGATACTTTTACCTCTTCTTTGCGCTGCCCTTTCTTTATTTCGTCCTTTTCAAATACGGTGCAATGTTCTACTTGGGGATCGCTTTCCAGGACTACAACGCTTTTAAAGGAATCTTCGGCAGCGAATTTGTAGGATTGAAACACTTTGCGGAATTTATTTCCGACCCCTATTTCTGGTCCATCTTGAAAAACACTATCGTTTTGAACCTGTGCATGTTGGTCTTCTATTTCCCCTGCCCCATCATCTTGGCACTGCTCATTAACGAAGTGAAAAACAAGCACTTCCAGAAATTTACCCAGTCCGTCACCTACCTGCCCTACTTCCTTTCCACGGTTGTGGTGTGCGGCTTTATCACCAACATTCTGGCCAGCGACGGTTTGGTCAACCAGATCATTGTGGCTCTGGGCGGTGAGAAAACCACCTTGCTGATGAATCCCAACGCCTTCCGTCCCATCTATGTGCTGTCCGAAATCTGGCAGCAGGCCGGCTGGGGTTCCATCATCTACCTGGCCGCTCTTACCGGCATCGATTCCCAGCTGTATGAAGCTGCTTCCATCGACGGCGCCAGCAAATGGCGTCAGCTGTGGAGCATCAGCCTGCCGGGCATCTCCCCCGTCATTTCCATTCAGTTCCTCCTCACGGTGGGCAGACTGCTGACTGTGGGCTATGAGAAGATCATTTTGCTCTATACCGGCGCCACCTATTCCACCGCCGACGTGATCTCCACCTACGTCTACCGCCGTGGCTTGATCGAGGCCAACTACAGCTATGGCGCGGCCATCTCCATTTTCCAGGCCATTGTCGCCTTGATCCTGGTGGTGGCTTCCAACAAGGCCGCCCGGAAGATCGGCTCCACAAGTCTTTGGTAAGGAGGAACGCAGAATTATGGTAACTGCACGCGAAACATTCAGTGACAAGTCTTTTTCCGTCTTTCGCACAGTGGTTCTTGTGCTGTGCTGTTTACTGGTCTTGTATCCCATCTATTATATGTTCATTGTCTCCATCAGCGACGGCTACGCGGTTCTCCGCGGCGAGGTCACAATCATTCCCAAGGGATTCTCCCTGGAAGCCTATTCCGCCCTGCTGGCAGATGAGGACGTACCCCGGGCTTATTTGAACACCGTGATCTACACGGTGGTGGGCACCATCATTTCCGTCTTTATGACCGCTCTTTGTGCCTATCCCCTGTCCCGGAAGAACTGCTACGGCAAAGGCATCATGGCCATGTTCGTGATCTTCACCATGTTCTTTGACGCCGGCATGGTTTCCAACCTAATGGTGGTTGTAAACCTGCATTTGAAGAACACCATCTGGGCCATCGTCCTTCCCGGCGCCATCAACGTGTGGTACATGGTCATCATGCGTACCTTCTTTGAGACCATTCCCGGTGAGCTGTACGAATCCGCTTACATAGACGGCGCCAACGAGCTGACCATTTTCGTGAAAATTGTAGCGCCCCTTTCCAAGTCCATTTTCGCCACCATGATCTTGTTCTACGCGGTGGGTCAGTGGAGCAGCTTCTTCCCCGCCTTGATCTACTTGGACGACAACAAGTTGTTCCCCATGCAGCTGATCCTGCGCAACATCGTGTTGGGCGCCACAGTGGGCGGCAACACCACAGTTTCCGCAGATACGGCTACCTTTGGGCAGAACATCAAGTATGCCGCCATCTTCATCACCGTATTGCCCATCTTGGTGGTGTATCCCTTCGCCCAGAAATATTTTGTCAAGGGTATTATGGTCGGTTCCGTCAAGGGCTGACATGTAATAATACACTGCTTTTTTCAAAGCAAATTTATGCAAAGGAGTATCACTATGAAGCTCTTCAGAAAAACAGTAGCTCTTCTCATGGCGATCGCTCTGGCCACTTCTTCCCTCGCCGGTTGCAGCGGCAACAGCGATTCCAGCAGTGACACCTCGTCCACTGCCACCAACAGCAGCACTACCTCTACCGCCAGTGATACTGGCACCTCTTCCACTGGGGAAACTTCCGGCTCTGCTCTTCCCTTTGACGAGACTCTGACCATTTCCTACATGGTCAGCGAAAGCCCCACCCAGCAGATCAATGTGGATTCCAACCTGATCCAGTACATCAACGACACCTTGAACGTGAAACTGGAACTCCAGGTAATCCCCAGCTCTGACTATACCACCCGTGTTTCCACGGCTCTGGCTTCCAACAGTATGCCCGACATGATCCGTACCGCTTCCATTTCTCAGATTTCCCAGTATGCCCCCACCGGCATGCTGCTGAACATCGACGATTACAAGGATTATGCTCCTGACTACTACGCCATTGTAGACGCGGACGACCGCATCGAGGAAACCAACAAGGTGCGTGTAAACGGCGGCCTGTATGGCTTCCAGCAGTTGGAGTACTACCGTGTAGCTATCGCTCCCATCAACGCGATCCGTACCGACCTGCTGGAAGACGCTGGTCTGGATATGCCCACCACTTGGGACGAGTTCTATGATGCCCTGCTGGCCATCAAAGAGAAGAATCCCGACATGACCGGTTTCTCCTCCCGTGTAGGCACCCGTGCTATGATCGGCCGTTACGCTTATCAGCTGGGTTCCGGTGGCTTCTCCGTGGTGGACACCAACAACGGTGTGTACTATGAGCCCGAAGAGGACGCTTACATCTATGGACCTACTTCCGAGAACTTCAAGGCTGTGATCGAGTTCTTCGCTCAGGCTTACAAGGACGGCATTCTGGATCCTGACTACGCTACCATGACTCAGGAAACCTACTGGGAGAAGCTTTCTTCCGGCAGAACCATGAGCATCTGCGACAACAACTCCTTCATTGGCCGTGTGTTCAACCCCGCTTTGGCTGAAGTGGATGAGAACGCCGCGTTCGACATTGTTCCTCCCCTGGAAAACGACCTTGGCCAGACCCGTCAGTATCGTTACAACAAGGACTGGACCGAATTCACCATTGTCAGCTCTCAGGTTGACGAGCCCGAAAAGATCGTCGAGTTCATGAACTGGTTCTACACCGAGGAAGGCCGTATGGTCACCAACTTCGGTATCGAAGGCCAGGATTACGATGTTGTGGACGGCATGCCCACCATCAAGCAGGAAATTGTTGACGCTAACGCCGACGCTTCCGACGTGTTCTCTGCGATCCAGTCTCAGCTGGGTGTAGGCCACCTGGGCTTGGCTTGCTACATCGATGAGACCACCTACAAGCAGGTTTCCGATCCCATCTTCATGGAACAGGCAGAAGAGATCGACCAGTATACCGAGGAAGGCACCATTGAGTTTGCTCCTCTGTATCCTGCCCTTTCTGAGGAAGACAATGAACGGGCTACTAGCTTGCAGGCTAACCTGAACAACGTCTTCGATCAGGAAATCGACAAATTCATTATCGGCCAGCGCTCTATGGACGAGTGGGACGACTTTGTAGCTACTCTGGAATCTCAGGGTGCTTCTGAGCTTGCTGAAATCTACAACAATGCTTATCAGGCGCTGCAGGAATAATCAACAGTGAGAGGACGGTTCCCCGCGCGTCGGGGGACCGTTTTTTCTTGTTTTTCTTTGGAAAGGAGCTGACTTATCTTGATCCAACAGACCGTCATTATCCCTCAAAACCCCACCTACATGGAACAGCGGACCGCCCAGGTCTTCACCGAGGAAATCGAAAAGCGCACCGGCGTGAGCCTGCCCATCTCCCATGAGATCCCGGAAAACGGCAGCTTTTTCCTCTTGGCAGAGCAGGAAAACTTCCAGAACCAATTCGCTTCCCAGGCAGGGGAAGCTGCCGGGAAACTGGCCGCCCTGCCCGTGCCCGGTAAGGAGGGCTTCCGGGTCGTGAAGACCGGGGACCAGGTTTTCGGCGTGGGCGCCGACGGCCGGGGCGTGTTTTACGCCATGGCCCGGATCCTGCGGAAAGTGGAGATCCGGAAAGACTCCATCACCTGCCCCGACTCTTTGGACAACCTGTCCATGACCCCTGAATATTACCTGCGCGGCCATCAGCTGGCCTACCGGGACAAGCAGAACACCTGCCCGGCATGGACCGTGGACGACTTTGACCGGTATATTCGGGATTTGGCCCTGTTCGGCAGCAACTCCATTGAGATCCTGCCCCCCAGAACCGACGACAACCTGTATTCCGCCCTGTTCCAGCAGGATCCCTTTGAGGTGATGGTGGAGCTTTCCCGCCGGATCCACTCCTATGGCCTGGACGTGTGGCTGTGGTATCCCAACATGGGGGAGAACTACCAGGATCCCGCCGTCCGTGCCGCGGAAGCCGCGGAGCGGGAAAAGAACTTCGCCGCCATTCCCTATCTGGATCACATGCTGATCCCTGCCGGCGACCCCGGCGAGCTGACCCCTGAGGAATTCTTCCCCGTGGTCACCGAGCACGCCAAGATCCTGCACAAGTACCACCCCAACGCCAAAATCTGGATCGCGCCCCAGTCCTTTGCGCCCCAGCCCGGCTGGCTGGAGACCTTCTACCGGGAAGTGGCCAAGGAGCCCGACTGGCTGTATGGCCTCTGCTTCGCTCCCTGGGAGTGCGATACCATTGAGGAACTCCGGGAGAAGCTTCCCCCTGTGTACCGTGACCGGATCCGCCACTATCCCGACATCACCCACAACACGGGCTGCCAGTTCGAGGTGCCCCAGTGGGATCGGGCTTTTGCACTGACTCTGGGCCGGGAAGGGAATAACACCCGTCCCCGGGCCATGAAGCATATCCATAATCTCCACGCCAAATACATGGTGGGCTCTCTGACCTACTCCGAGGGCATTCACGACGACGTGAACAAGATGGTCTGGGGCGATCAGGATTTCTCCACAAAGACCTCTTGCGAGGAAACGGTGCAGGATTATGTCCGGCTGTTCATCTCTCCCGATCTGACGGACAAGCTGTCTGAGCTGATCCTTTCCCTGGAAGACAACTGGAAGGGCCACATTGAGACAAACACGTCCATTGACCGTGTTTACCAGGGATTTGAGGAAATCGCCTCTACCTATGGCCCTGAGGTCACCGAGAACGCCCGCTTCCAGCTGGCCTATCTCCGGGCGCTCAGCGATTATCAGGCAAAGCGCCGGGCCATTCGGGACGCCCAGCTGGAAAAGGACGCCTTGGGCATTCTGGCCCAGGCTTCGGAGCTGGGAGCCGACCAGGCCATGGAGCAGGCGGTCAGAGCCTTCTTCCCGCCCTTCCAGTCCCAGGAAGACCTGGAGCTGCGGGCCAAGATCCAGAAGCTGGGGGACAGCCTGTATCACAAGCTGCACATTCAGCTCACCACCTGGCGTCACCGTGGCCAGCAGTGGATCCGGGGCGCTTACCTGGATTCCATTGACACGCCCATCAACAACGCCCAGTGGTATCTGGAACACTTCCGGAGAATCCGTACCCTGTCCAGCGAGGACGAGAAGTGCCAGGCGATCCAAAGCCTGCTCCACCGCACCGACGCTGGTGAGGGCGGCCAGTACATTCATTTGGGCAGCCTGGACGGCTTTAAGGACCATGTGCTTTCCGATCACACCTGGGAAGAGGATCCTTCCTTCCTGCGCTCTCCTCACCTGTACTATGACCTGTACGGCATCATGATGGACTATTATGGCCGCAAGGGCTGGTACGATGCGTACCCCATTCCCCTGGAGTGGGTGTCTTCCGCCCGTGCCCTGTACGGCACACCGCTGCGGGCCAAAGTGGACGGACTGGATCCCAAGGCCACTTATACCTTGTCCGTGGCCTATCCCCAGTTTGCCCGGGACAACGCACCGGAAACCGCTCAAATTTCCCTGTATGCTGGCGACTGCCTGATCCACAAGGAACTCAAGCGTCAGGAAGGGGAACTGCCCAATCCTGTCTACACCTTTGAGCTTCCCGCTCAGGCCTATCAGGACGGCACCCTGACTCTCTGCTGGCAGGTACACGGCACCCTGTGCCCTGTCTACGTCAGCGAGCTGTGGATCCGGAAACAATCCTAATTGCGAGTACACAGTTTTTCTCTTTTTCATAACGAAAGGACCGGCAGAATCCTGCCGGTCCTTTTCCTTTTGCCTGTAATTTGATTCTTCCCACTCCCGTGGTCACTCTTCGGCCCTGTATGGTTCCTTGTCCCTTTTCACCGCCTTGGCTCAGCGTGGTGAAAAGTGTCTGGCTTTGTCCACCCAGGGCGCAGGGAATTTTATGTACGTATCCGTTCTCTTACAGCCAACAGACGGATTTCCACAGTTCCCCGTTTCAATGTGGGAACCTTTATTTCCCCTTCTGATCCTTTACCTTGGCGGCGATGGCCTGTTCCGCTTCCTCGTCGTTCATGTTTCCCAGCTTTTCCGCCATCACGTACCGGTCCACCAAAGGACTGGCAGGCTCTGTTTCCGGGGTGCCCCGTTTGCTCCGGAAGGCCAGCTTCAGGGCAATGGGCGTAAACACCGCGCAGCACACCACCATGATGATCACCGGCCCAAAATAGGCTTCCGGCATCAACCCCATAGCGGCTCCCCGGTTGGCCACGATCAAGGCCACCTCGCCCCGGCAGGCCATACCCAAGCCCACCTGGACGCTTTCCCGCCAGCTGAATCCGAAAGCTTTGGCACCCAGGCCGCAGCCCACCAGCTTGGAGAAAATGGCCACAAACACCAACAGCACAGCGAATACCACAAACTGCCAGCTCATATCCGGAAGCTCCACTTCCAGGCCAATGCTGGCGAAGAAAATGGGCGTCAGCAACAAATAGGAGAGAGGCTGGAATTTAGATTCCACGTAAGCGCCCCGAGGCGTGTTGGCCACAATGACCCCAGCGGCGAAAGCGCCGATAATATCCGCCACGCCAAACACCACTTCCGCCAGGAACGCCATGAGCAGGCACAATACAAAGGCCAGAAGGGGGAAACGGTGGAGGTTTTTCTGGTAGCGGTTTTCATACCAGGTAAACAATTTAATGCCCGCAAAGGCTACCACAGCCACAAAGGCAAAGAACAACAGGATCTTCAAAAGCACCAGCGCCACATTGACAGAATCCCCTGCCAGGCTGGTGACCACGGTCAGCACCACCAAACCAAGCACGTCGTCGATCAGGGCGGCGGCTAAAATGGTGTTGCCCACTTTGGTGTTCAGCTTGCCGATTTCCTTCAGAGTTTCCACCGTAATGGATACAGATGTGGCCGTTAAAATGGTGCCGATAAACACATGCTGTAGGACTTTCGAAGGGTCGCTTTCTCCTGGAGAGAAAAGGAACCCTAACAACGTGCCCATTGCCAAAGGCACCAACACACCGATCAAGGCCACCAGGAAACCAGATGTTCCGGCTTTTTTCAGCTCTTTGATATCCGTGGACATTCCAGCGCTGAACATGATGACGATCACGCCGATTTCCGAAAGGCTGGTTAAAAAGTCCGTGGGCTGAATGATGTTCAATACGGCGGGACCGAAAATCAGTCCTGCCAGCAAGGCGCCCACTACCTGGGGA
>DXXH01000028.1 GCA_019416395.1 Clostridiales bacterium | reverse complement strand
ATGTCATAGAGCACGATGTCTTTGACAGGCAAAGACTCTTTTCTAGCTCCCATTTCATCTAACAGCTCCGGCGTATAAGAACTCCCTGCTCCTACAATTGTAAATTTCATTTTTTGTCCTTCTTTCTTTGATCTTGATTTTTTGCCACATACCGCATGTACCGCAAATGTGTATCGATACACATTTGCCCAAAAAACAAAACTTTCCTCAGAAAGAAAGTTTGTTTTTACTGCAACTCAATCCCGTGCTACACGTTCTTTTGTGGTGTCCCGCACAATCAGTTTGGGTTGGAACACCATTCTCTTTTTCTCCCCATTTTTGCCTTCGATTTCATCGATCAAAATGTCCACAGCCGCTTTTCCAACCTCATAAAGGGGCTGGGATAATGTGGTCAGTTTTTTCGGGGGATATTCCTTATATTCCAGCTTATCGTCGTCGAAGCCCACAATCTGTACTTGCTGCGGGACAGACACACCAGCGTCTTGTAAAGCCATCATCACACCCAAAGCAGACTTATCGGAGCCGCAATAAAATCCGTCTGGTAAATGATCCACTCCGTTTTCGCGAATCCATTCTGACATGGCATTATATGCCGGCTCAACATCAAATTTACCGCGAATCAGCATTTGCTCTGTCACATGGATCCCATGGTCTTTCATCGCTTTACAATATCCTTCATATCGGTCCAAGGCTACTTTCACACGCTCATCGCCCAGTACATGGTAGATCCGCTGACATCCGCAGGCAAACAAGTAATCCACAGCCAGTTTGGAGCCATACAGGTTATCCACAATGATGTTGTTGATTGGAAGATCCGATAAATTGTTCTCGGCAACAACGATTGGAAAATCCGTGGCGGCGATTTGTTTTATCAAATCTTCATCGTCCAATTGGCTGCCGAATAAAATTGCCCCATCCACTCTCCCTTGTGTCATGTAGTGAATGTACCGGTTTTTCAGGTCTGGTTTCCCATGGCCGCTGCAAAAGATAACATTATACTCTGTTTTTGCAACTTCCTGTTCAATACCGGAGATCAAATCAAAAAAATACGGTTCACACAGGCTGTCCAATATGACGCCTATGGTATAGGTGCGCTTTCGTACAAGGGACCGGGCCAATTCATTGGGCGTATACTGCAACTCTTTCATGGCGGCCAAAATTTTTTCCCGGGATTTCTGGCTAACTCCCTTTTTGTTTCCAATCACCCTGGAAACCAAAGTTTTAGAAACTCCTGCTCTTTTTGCAACATCATATAAACTCGCCATAAACGCCTCCATATGTATCGATACACATTATACTATTTTTCTGATTCATGTCAATAAGAAACTGGAGATTTGCCCGATAAATTTAAGATACCATTCAACATTCAACTCCATACCGGTTCACACTACAGACTATCTGGACAAAGTAGCAATTGGTACCACAGTGGGGTTCTGTTCGAAGCATGGGGCAACATTTTCCGCTATGTTTATCCGGGGTACCAGGGTGGGTTTACCCTTACACTGAACCAGGACGCCTTCCGCTGAGCACAGTTCCCCCGTCCTCAGAAACAGAGGAGCAACGCACTGTTCTGCCAATCCAAACAGTTAAAATCCGTGACGCTACATTGTATTTTTAGTATATTTATGCTATACTTACGCAGAAATTCTATTGGGAATGGAGAGAGGGTATTGAAAACAAAATCCGGGTTTTCCTGGGGAAATTTTCTCCGGAACCTTGCGGTGATCGCCATTCCTGTCGCGCTGCAAAACCTTTTGACCACGACAGGAAGCATGGTGGACACCATGATGATTGCGCCACTGGGTGAAACATCAGTTGGCGCGGTGGGTCTTTGCGCCCAATTTTCGTCGCTGATGTTTTCCGGATACTGGGGCTTCGTGGGTGGCGGTATGCTGTTTTTCTCCCAATACTGGGGCGCCAAAGATGAGGACGGCATTGACCGTTCCTTTGGCCTGACGCTGGTCTGCATGCTGGCCTCTACGTCCATCTTCACCTGTCTTGCACTGCTGGCTCCGGAGCTGGTGATGAGTATCTACACAGACAAAACGGCCATTCAGACGATCGGCGTAGAGTACCTGAGCGTTGTGGGCTTCGCCTACCCTATGCAGGTAATTTCCATGGCTATGAGCGCGCTGCTGCGGTCCACAGAGCGGGTGCGGATTCCCCTCTATGCGGCCATTGCGTCTGTGGCAACGAACATGTGCCTCAACTGGGTGTTCATTTACGGACAGTTCGGTCTTCCGGCAATGGGCGTGCGGGGGGCGGCGCTGGCCACCACCTGCGCGGCTGCCGTCAATATGGCGGTTATCCTGATTCTCAGCCGGGCACAGGGGTACCCGTATCTGTTTCATTTCACAAAGCATTTTCGCTGGAACGGTTCCTTTGTGCGGTCCTATTTTGTAAAATGCTTTCCGATTCTCTGCAATGAGATTTTGATTGGCGTGGGCAACATGGTTATCAACATTGTGCTGGGACGCCAGTCCGAGGAAGCCATTGCCGCTATCGCAGTGTTCCGCACACTGGAAGGGCTTGTCATCGGCTTTTTCTCGGGCTTTTCCAACGCTGCATCGGTGCTTGTTGGCAAAAGCGTGGGCGCTGGCGAACTGGACACCGCCTACGAGCGGGCCAAGCGGCTTGTGCTGCTGTGCGGATGCAGCATCTTTGTGTTGTGCGTGGCACTGCTGGCAGTCCACCGTCCACTGCTGAGCGTGATGAGCCTTTCCGGAGAATCTTTGGAAATCGGCACTGGATTGTTGATGATTTACAGTGTAGCTGCTGTGATCCGCATGTGCAACTGGACTCAGAACGACACTTACCGGTCGGCGGGTGACGCGGCTTACGGCACAATTCTGGAAATCTCCTTCATGTACGCAGTGGTGCTGCCCTGCGTTTGTCTGACGGGTCTCCTGTGGAAGGCACCATTCTTGCTGATCTTCGCCTGCTGCTACATTGACGAACCCATTCGGTTTATCCTGATGCAGGTACATATGTACTCAGGAAAGTGGATACGCCCTGTCACAGAATTGGGCCGGGCAGCGCTGCCAGCGTTTCGCCAAAAGCACGGGCGCTGCAAAGCCCAGCAAGTATCCTAAAGAAAAAGAACTGGGATCTCCCGCTTCCCCATGGGACTGAGAGACTATCCCATCAGATCGCTCTCAAAATTCATGCTGCCCTGGTGTGGTTTTGGGAGCATTTTATTCCCGTACTTGCAATGCTTTGAGAGATATGTTATAATGATTCTCAAATTCTGACATTGAAAATGGTTTTGAGATGGAAGATGCGAAATCGGATTGTGAGACGGTCTTTTGACGCCACGGGCCAGTGGACTGCCCCGGGTGAAAATGGCACCGGTATTTTATTTTTGCTACCCGCATGGCTGCATCTTTTGATGCGGCCATTTTTTATGCCTGTTTACAGCAAGAGGAAAGGAAGAGACAGTATGCAGACAAGAGTCGCGATTATTGGGATCATCGTGGAAGATTCCGGGTCGGTTTCCCGTCTCAACGAGATTTTGCACGAATATGGCGAGCATATCATCGGACGAATGGGAATTCCCTACCGGGAAAAGGGAATCAACATCATCTCTATCGCAGTGGACGCTCCGCAAGATGTGATCAGCAGTCTTGCCGGTAAAACCGGCCGGCTGAACGGTGTCCAGGTCAAAACCGCTTACTCCTCTATTCAGTCATCAGACGGGGGAACGAAATGAGGGCCCGGGTAAAACAGCAGGGTAAACTGTCTTTTGGCTGGCTGATCCTGCTGTTTGTGTTGCCAGTAGCAGTGGGGTTTGTGGCGATGGGTATTGGACGGCTCTGGATCCCGCCCACCGATATCTTCGCTTCTCTGGTCACAAAACTCAGCGGCAATGAAGCAGTTTCCGCCCAGAATGACATGGTGCTCTGGAACATCCGTCTTCCCCGCATTTTGCTGGATATCCTGGTGGGTGCCGGGTTGTCCGGCGCAGGGTGCGCCTACCAGAGTTTGTTCGCCAATCCCCTGGCAACCCCAGATACGCTGGGAGTCGCATCTGGCGCAAGCTTTGGCGCTGCCCTGGGCATTCTCATGGGAATGAGCCTGTTAGGGATCCAGGGGACCGCGCTGTTATTTGGGGGAGCGGCAGTATTGCTGACCTGGCTGGCAGGCGCTGGGAAAGGCCGGGGGCTGAATACCATTGTGCTGTCGGGCATTATGATCGGGTCCCTGTTTTCCGCGCTGGTTTCGCTGGTCAAGTATACCGCCGACACCGAAAGTGAATTGCCCGCCATCACTTACTGGTTGATGGGTAGCCTGGATTCCGCCAATTTCGGCTCTCTCAAATTGGGGGCTCCCCCCATTCTCGTCGGATTGATTTTGCTGTTGGCACTGCGTTGGCGGCTGAACCTTCTGCCCCTTTCCGAAGACGAAGCCCGCTCCTCCGGTGTCAACGTCCGGGTACTGCGGGGCGTAGTGATCGTCTGCGCCACCATGATGACAGCGTCCTGCGTCTCTATGTGCGGACAGGTAGGCTGGGTTGGATTGCTGGTACCTCATATCTGCCGAATGAAGTTTGGGAATAACCACCTTTCGCTGATGCCTGCATCGATCAGCTTCGGCGCGGTCTTTATGATTCTGGTGGACACCCTGGCAAGAAGCGTATCCGCCGCAGAGATTCCGGTGTCGATTCTCACAGCAATTATTGGCGCCCCGTTCTTTATTATTCTGATGCGGAGAAGTGGGGGCTGGTCGCTGTGAGGATCGCGGTAGAAAACGGTTGCTTCGGCTACAAAAAAGGAGAACAGCTGCTCCGGAATGTTTCCCTGGAAGCTACGGACGGTGAACTGATCGCCATACTGGGCCCCAATGGTGCCGGAAAAACCACCATGCTCCGCTGCATGATGGGATTTCTCCGGTGGAAAGACGGACGCAGTTCCATTGACGGAAAGGATATTCGGACAATTCCCCAGCGGGAATTGTGGCGGACTATCGCCTATGTCCCTCAGGCGAAAAACGCGTCGGCTGCTTATTCCGCGGGGGAAATGGTGCTGCTTGGGCGCAGCAGCCGGATCGGTGTGTTTTCCCAACCAAAAGCTGAGGACATACAAATGGCCGACCAGATGATGGATCAGCTGGGTATTTTACATCTAAAAGAAAAGAAATGTTCCGAAATCAGCGGCGGTGAATTGCAGATGGTGCTGATCGCCCGAGCGCTGGCAAGTCAGCCCCGGATTCTGGTGCTGGACGAGCCGGAATCCAATCTGGATTTTAAAAATCAGCTGATTGTGCTGGAAACCCTCTCCCGGCTGGCGGCGGAGGGAATGATCTGCCTGTTCAACACCCATTACCCTGCCCACGCTCTCCAGCGGGCAGGAAAAAGCTTTCTGCTCTGCAAGGACGGCAGCAGTATTTTCGGCCCCACCCGTGACGTGGTGACCGAAGCCAATATCCGCCGGGCCTTTGGAGTGCGGGCAGTGATCGGGGACGTTGAGACGCCGGAAACCGTTTTGCGTAGCGTCCTGCCAGTAGAGATCGTGCCAGATGGCTGGAACGAACGGGAACCCGCCACGGCTGGCAGCCCACATCGGATCGCGTCGGTTACGATTCTGACGAAAGATTACGGAAGGGCTGGGAAAATCAATGAGATTCTCCACCGTTACTCGGAACTGGTGATTGGGCGAATGGGAATGCCCTATAAAAAAGCGGGCGTGTATTTCATCAGCGTGGCACTGGACGGTACCGAATCGGAGATTCAGTCTCTTGGGGACGCCTTGGGACTGCTTCCCGAAGTCAGCGTCAAGACAGTGTTCGCAAAAGAGGAAAAGGAGACAGAAACACATGAACAATCGGGAACGGATTGACCGGCTGGAAGCCGAAAAGAAGCTGCCAAAGGAAGAGTTCGTCCAGCTGCTTTCCACTTTTACGCCGGAAGACCGGGAATACGCTGCGGAGAAGGCAAGAGCTATCTCCGTGGGGATTTTCGGAAAACAGATATACTTTCGAGGAATTATTGAGTTTACCAATATCTGTAAAAACGACTGCTATTATTGCGGGATCCGCCGGTCAAACAGCCAGGTTTCCCGTTACCGTTTAACGCTGGACGATATTCTTGCCTGCTGCCAGGAAGGGTACCAGAGCGGGTACCGCACCTTTGTACTGCAAGGCGGTGAAGATGGCTGGTTCACCGATGAACGAATGGTGGAAATTCTCCATGCCATTAAAGCGCAGTATCCCGATTGCGCCATCACTCTGTCCCTTGGAGAACGCAGCCGGGAGTCCTACCAGAAGCTGTTTGATGCCGGCGCGGAACGGTACCTGTTGCGCCACGAAACGGCAAACCCCGTGCATTACGGGAAGCTTCATCCAGCAGTGCAGACTTTGGAAAACCGGATCCGCTGCCTGTATGACCTGCGGGAGATCGGATACCAGGTGGGCTGCGGATGTATGGTGGGTTCCCCCTATCAGACGGCGGAGTGTCTGGCAGAGGACTTGATCTTCATCGGAGAATTTCAACCCCACATGATCGGCATTGGACCCTTTATCCCCCACAGCCAGACTCCGTTCAAGGATTTTCCATCGGGAAGCGTGGAAACCACGTTACTGATGCTGAGTCTGTGCCGGATCATGATTCCAGAGGTCCTGCTTCCCGCTACAACAGCCTTAGGGACAGTACGGGGTGACGGACGGCAGGAAGGGGTGCTGGCAGGGTGCAACGTCATCATGCCCAACCTCTCCCCTCTTTCAGTTCGCAAAAAATATATGCTGTATGACAACAAGGTTGGCACGGGCGATTCCGCTGCCGATGGAATGGCGCGGCTAGCTGCACAAATGGAAGCGATCGGTTATCAGGCTGTTTCCGGGAGAGGCGATTCTCCTCGGATGCATGGAAAACAGCCGCTTTGACAGATGACATAAAGGGGAAAAAACTATGATTAAAATTGCAGTATATGGAAAAGGCGGTATTGGAAAATCCACCACGGTTTCCAATATTTCGGCGGCGCTGGCGGATCAGGGCTTGCGGGTCATGCAGATCGGATGCGATCCCAAAGCGGATTCTACCAGCTGCCTGCACGGGGGAAAACGGATCAAAACTGTGCTGGAATTGGTGCGTCAGAAATCTGGTCAGCTGGAGCTTTCCGAAATGGTGACCGAGGGATACGGCGGCGTCGCCTGTGTGGAAGCAGGCGGCCCAACACCGGGAAGCGGCTGTGCCGGCCGGGGCATTATCACCGCCCTGGAAAAGCTGGAAGAAATGGGCGGATATGAGGTTTACCGTCCGGACGTGATCATTTACGATGTGCTGGGCGATGTTGTTTGCGGTGGTTTTTCCGCGCCCATGCGGGACGGTTACGCTGACAGTGTCTTTGTCATCACCTCTGGGGAAAACATGGCGATCTACGCTGCCGCCAATATTGCCACGGCCATTGAAAACTTCCGGGACCGGGGATATGCCACCCTGGGCGGAATCATCCTCAACCGGAAAAACGTCCGGGACGAGGAAAAGAAAGTGGCAGAGTTCGCGGAAGAATTTCACTCCTCGATTGTAGGCACTCTGGACCGCAGCGACCTTGTCCAGCAGGCGGAAGATATGGGAATGACGGTGGTGCAGGCCTTCCCCGATAGTGAGATGGCCGGCCAGTACCGTGCCCTGGCCAACGCAGTGCTAGAAGCGGCCAAAAAAGGAAAGGAAGAAGCAGATGCTGAAAAGGATTGATCACATAGACGAAAGCTGTGCGGCGGTCCGGATTGCCGACGCCAGTTATCCGGCGCCATTCCGTTCGGGGCTGGAATATTCGGCGCCTGCACGGGGCACCTGGAATATTGTCCACACCGGCATGCTGCTGCCGGAAGCCCATGAGATCTTTGTCTGTGCGGCAGGTTGCCTCCGTGGCGTGGTGCTGACCGCCGCCGAACAAGGAACATCTGACCGGTTCTCCACCATTGCTATCCGGGAAAACAATCTGCTGGACGGTGACATGGAGCAGCTGATTATCGACGGTGTGGGAGACATTCTCTCAAAGCTCCCCAAACGGCCCCCAGCGGTGTTGCTGTACACCAGTTGCATCCACCATTTTACCGGCTGTGATCTGAAGCTGGTTTACCGTCGTCTGCGGGAAAAGTACCCGGACGTGGACTTTACCGACTGCTATATGAACCCGATCATGCGCAAAAGCGGCATGACCCCGGATCAGTTAATGCGCCGCCAGCTGTACAGCCTGCTGAAAAAACAACCCCTCGACGAAAAAAGCGTCAACATCATCGGCAACGATTTTGCCACCCTTCCCACCAGCGAGCTGGTGACCATCATTCGCGAGGGCGGCTATACCCTGCGGGAAATCCAGGATTGCCACAGCTATCAGGAATACCAGCAAATGGCCACGGCTTGGCTCAATATCGTTTACAATCCGGCGGCAAAGCCTTCTGCGGCTGCGCTGGAAAGAAGGCTGGGACAAACGTATCTGTATCTTCCGTTGTCCTTTGACTACGATGAGATCACCCAGGGATTCAACACCTTGTGCGATACTCTTCATCTGCCCCACAGAGACTTTTCTGATCGGATCGCTGCTTGTGAAGCGGCATTGGAGAAAGTTCACAGCGTAATTGGGGACACGCCCATCGCTATCGATTACACACTGACCTTCCGGCCGCTGAGTCTGGCCCGGCTGCTGCTTCGAAAAGGCTTTCAGGTCAAACGGATCTATCTGGACACCATCGGCGAGGAAAAGGCGGATTTTGAAGCGCTGCAAAAAGAGGCCCCCGACCTGATGCTGTACGCTACCGTGGAAGTAAAGATGCGATTCCTTCATGGGACAGAAACCGGCGCTGGTGGCGAACATTTTCTAGCCCTTGGGCAGAAGGCGGCCTACTTTACCGGCAGCGACAACTTTGTCAATCTTGTGGAGTGCGGCGGACTGTACGGCTTTGACGGAATCCTTCGCATGGCCCAGGAGATGGAAGACGCCTATCTCCACAAAAAAGACGCCCGGAAACTGATCCAGATCAAAGGCTGGGGAGGAGGTTGCTGTTTATGAAACAGACTGCCAGCTTTATTTCCACCTATTCCGCAGACGCGTTTGGCGTTGCGTCGGCTTTGTATGAGCTGGGCGGCATGACCATCATGCACGACGCGTCCGGCTGTAATTCCACCTACAATACCCACGATGAACCACGCTGGTACGACATGGATTCCATGGTCTACATATCTGGTCTTTCCGAGATGGAAGCGGTCATGGGCGATGACGGCAAACTGATTGGAGATATCGTCCAAGCGGCCAAGGAACTCTCCCCCAAGTTCATTGCCTTGGCAGGCACCCCGATCCCCATGATGATCGGCACCGATTATAAGGCGGTGGCTGCGGTGATCGAGAAAAAAACAGGAATTCCGTCCTTTGGATTTGCCACCAACGGCATGCAGGATTATCTCAGCGGAATTTCCATGGCATTTGAGGCATTTGCGGAAAGAATGACCTGCCCTTTGGACAAAATCCCTCACAGCGTCAATGTCCTTGGCCTGACGCCCCTGGATTTTGCGGTTTGCGGATATGACCGGGAACTGGTTGACCGATTGAAAAAAGACAAATGGGAAGTCCTGTCCACCTGGTCCATGGGCTGTAGTTTAGAGGATATCCAACGCAGCGCATCCGCCCAGGTCAACCTGGTGGTATCCTGGAGCGGACTTGCGGCAGCCAAAAAGTTGCAGCAGCTCTACGGGACGCCCTATGTTGTAGGTACCCCAGTGGGAGAAGGATTCACCGCCGAGGTGCTGAACGCACTGAGTCAGTCTGCCCAGGATAACACTTGCCGGAATCTCTGCGAACCAGCTTCTCCAGAAGGGAAACTGGCCCTGATCGGGGAAAGTGTCACCACCCTGTCTTTGGCGGCAGCGCTGCGCCGGGAAGGAGCCGGAGATATCCGGGTGATTTGCCCGGTCAGCTGTGAGAAACACCAGGGAATGGTTCGGGCTCTGGACGAGGATGAGCTGGTAAGCGCCCTAAAAGGGGTGGAAACTGTAGTGGCTGACCCCCTGTACCAGCCAATCTGCAAGGGAAAACGGTTTGTCCGGCTGCCCCATGAAGCGTTTTCGGGACGGCTTTTCCGGCGAGAGGACGTAAACCTACTGACCGGCTTTGAAGCACTGAAAAACAATATTTTGGGGTATCCCAGTAAAAATTGACCGCCCTGTGCGGCTTTGAAAGGAAGTAATATCGCATGAAAAAGGTTCTGAGTTTCATTTTGGCAATGGTTCTTGTGGTTACAGTGGCAGGCTGTGGAGACACAGGTTCCACCTCTTCCCAGGCGGAGAGCAGCTCCTCTGGCGTGTCAGAAATTTCGTCATCTCCCGAAAGCTCTGCAACGGTCTCCGAAGACGTTTCTTCCTCATCGGGAGAAACTCAAGGCGAGTATCACACCGTGGTTGACCATGCGGGCAATGAGGTGGAAGTACCCTATGACATTCAGCGGATCGTGGTAGCAGACATCTATCCCCTGCCTTCTGTGCTGTCGGTGTTTTTTGACTCCGCCGAGAAGATCGTGGGCATGGCGCCTGCCAGCATGACTGCCGCGCAAAACAGTCTGCTCAGCGAGCTGTATCCGGAAATTCTCAACGCGGAAACCGGCTTTACCGATGGCACCACCATCAACATTGAAGAACTGGTGAAGCTGGATCCGGACGTGGTATTCTACGGCGCCTCGAATCCGGAAATCGGCGAACAGCTGAAAAACAGTGGAATCCCCGGCATTGCCATCTCGGTGAACAAATGGGATTACAACGCCATTGAAACCCTGGACAACTGGATTTCCCTCATCAGCGAACTGTTCCCCGACAACGACAAAACAGAGCTGGTCAGCAATTACAGCAACCAGGTGTATGATGAGATCCAGCAGCGTGTGGCGGATATGAGCGACGAAGAGCGGGCCCGGGTGTTTTTCCTCTTCCAGTATAGCGACACCACCATCGCCACCTCTGGCCAGCACTTCTTTGGCCAGTGGTGGGCCGACGCCATTGGTGCGGTGAACGTTGCCCAGGAGCTGACCACCGACAATGCCAACCAGGTCAGTATGGAACAGATTTACGGCTGGAACCCGGACACCATCCTGATCACCAACTTCAACCAGGCGACTCCGGACGACCTGTACAACAACACCATCGGCAGCTATGACTGGAGCGAAATTGACGCAATCAAGCTGAAGCAGGTCTATAAAATGCCTTTGGGCATGTACCGCAGCTATACTCCCGGCGTGGATACCCCTGTCACCCTGTACTGGCTGGCAAAGACCGTATATCCCGACCTGTTTGAGGACATCGACGTTACGGAAAAGACCATCGATTACTACGATTCCGTCTTTGGGATCCAGTTGACCGAGGAGCAAGCGGAATCTATCTTCACCCCGGTAACCGCCGCGGGCGAAGTATACTTTGACTAAACCTACCAGAGAGAGACAGGAGGTAACGACTACATGGGACTGAATTCAACCCCTTCCGGAGAGCGGGTCCATATTGGCTTTTTCGGACGCCGTAATGCCGGGAAATCCAGCGTTGTCAACGCGGTGACCGGTCAGGAACTGGCGGTGGTATCCGATACCAAGGGAACCACCACCGACCCGGTGTACAAATCCATGGAGCTGCTGCCCATGGGACCGGTTATGATCATCGATACTCCCGGATTTGACGATGAGGGAACGCTTGGAGAACTCCGGATCAAAAAAACACGTCAGGTCCTCAATAAAACCGATGTAGCGGTGTTGGTTGTGGACGCTGGAGAGGGAATCGGCAGCTGTGAACAGCAGCTGATCCAGCTGTTCACCGAAAAAAAGATCCCCTATCTGGTGGTCATGAACAAGTCGGACATTGTGGCCACTCCCAGCGAAGTCAAACCGGAAGAGGTTTGGGTCAGCGCGCTGACAGGCGAGGGCATCCATCAGTTGAAAGAGCGGATTGCCCGGCTTTCGGTTACCGACCAGCCCAAATTACAGATTGTAGGTGATTTGATCCACCCCGGTGATTTTGTCCTGCTGGTGACGCCCATTGACAAAGCGGCGCCAAAAGGGCGGCTGATCCTGCCTCAGCAGCAGACCATTCGGGATATTCTAGAAGCGGATGCGGCGGCCATTGTGGTCAAGGAGTTTGAGCTGAAAGAGACTTTGGAATCCCTGGGCAAGAAGCCCTCGCTGGTGATTACCGACAGCCAGGTATTCGCCAAAGTGTCGGCGGATACGCCCCCTTCTATCCCCCTGACCTCGTTCTCCATTTTGATGGCACGGTATAAAGGGCTTCTGGAAACAGCGGTAAAAGGCGTTTCCGCAGTGGAACAGCTAAAGGACGGCGACCGTGTTCTGATTGCCGAAGGCTGCACCCACCACCGCCAGTGCGACGACATCGGCAGTGTCAAAATTCCCCGTTGGCTGCGGGGGTATACCGGAGCGGAACTGGAGATTGAAACCTGCTCCGGGACGGAGTTCCCAGAAGACCTGTCCCCTTATGCGCTGGTGATCCACTGTGGTGGCTGCATGCTGGGAGAACGGGAAGTCCGTTACCGAATGAAATGCGCCCTTGACCAGGGTGTGCCCATCACCAATTACGGGATTGTCATCGCCTATATGCAGGGAATTTTGAAGCGCAGTATTGCGATTTTCCCGGCACTGGCAGCAGAGTTGGAGGACACCGATGGAAACGCGGACTGAGCGGGATATTTTGGGTGAGCTATCTCTTCCCAGCGACACCCTGTATGGGATCAACACCGCCCGGGCACTGGACAATTTCCAGCTAAACGGTAAAACGGTCAATCCCCTGCTGATCAAAGGGCTGCTGACCGTGAAGAAAGCAGCGGCGCTGACATATGAACAAATTGGCGTCCATCCGGAAATCTACCATGCGGCAGCGGCGGCATGTGATGAGCTATTAGGCGGAAAGTATGACGGCCTGTTCCCCACCCAAGCTTTGCAGGGCGGCGCCGGGACTTCCACCAATATGAACGTCAACGAAGTGATTGCAAATCTCGCACTTCTCCGCAACGGCCATCAGCCGGGAGAATATCACGTGATTCACCCCTTGGACGACATCAACCGTGGGCAGTCCACCAACGATGTGTACCCCACTGCTCTGCGGATTGCCGCCATCTGGCAGCTGCGGGAACTCAGCGACGAATGCGCTTCTTTGCAGCAAGCGCTTCAGCAACGGGAAAATGAGTTCGATTCCATACACAAGCTGGGACGGACAGAACTGATGGATGCCGTACCCATTCGGTTGGGCGAGGAGTTTGGCGCGTATGCCCAGGCCATCGCCCGGGACCGCTGGCGGCTGTACAAGGTAGAGGAACGTCTGCGGCAGGTCAACATCGGTGGAACTGCCGTGGGATTGACTGGCAAACAGGGCCGCCAGTACCGGTTTGGCATCATCGAGAAACTGCGGGAGCTGACAGGGATTGGCCTTGCCGCAGCAGAATATCCCATGGATGTGACCCAGAACCAGGACGTCTTTGTAGAAGTATCTGGGCTGCTCAAGGCCCTGGCGGTCAACCTGATGAAGATCGCGGGAGACCTGCGGCTGATGAATATGGGCCCAGGCGGCGGACTTTCTGAGATCCGGCTTCGTCCGGTCCAGCAGGGAAGCACGGTTATGCCTGGTAAATTCAACCCGGTGATTCCCGAAATGGTGATCCAATGTGCAATCCGGGTGATTTCCAACGACACCGCTGTAACCATGGCGGCAGGACACGGGGAATTTGAGCTGAACGCCTTTTTGCCCCTGATTGCCGACGCACTGCTGGAAAGCTTGCAGTTGCTGACCGGTGCAGTGCGCGCTTTCCGGGAAAAATGTATTCTCACCTTGTCCGCGGACGAGGATAACTGCCGCCGGCATTTAGAAGATTCCTACGCTTTTGCAGCGGAATATCTGCCAGCTTTGGGGTATGATACAGTTGCCGCTGTCGTCCATGACCACCCGCCCGCAGAGGCCCGGCGGTTCCTGGAAGCCATGGAAAAAGCCAAAGAAACCAGATAAGGACTGGACAAAGGAACTGACAGGATTGCAGGTACCCGCAAGTTTTCTCTCCCTACCGCCCCAGCAGGACATCTCCACAGTCCTATCTTTTCGATGACGTAGCGGTGCATACAGTTGGCGCAAATTGCAATGATATCTAGAACAGCCTAACTTACTTTTACAAAAAACAGGGACACGAGAACCCCGTGGTTTCTCCTGTCCCTGTTTTTCTTTTCCGTCAACCTAGCCTCTCCCCTGTTGCCTTGCAACGGATCCAGTAAAGGAAAGAGCCAGGTGACTTTTGGTCCATGGATTGTACGGCAATCCCGTCTCACAACAAGGCCGATTTCATGTTCTTCACATACTCCCCCACGTATTTGGGCGCGTCCTTTCCATACTGTTCCAGCAGCTTGATAATGGCGGAACCCACAATGGCTCCATCGGAAAGGTCCGCCATTTTCTTGGCCTGTTCCGGTGTGGAAATGCCAAATCCAATGGCGCAGGGTACCTGCGTGTTTTCTCTCACCACTTTGACGATGGAAGCAAGGTCTGTTTTAATTTCACTTCTCACACCGGTTACGCCCAGGCTGGAAACGATATATAGAAACCCTTCCGCTTCCCGGGCAATCATCGCAATGCGTTTTTCTGAGGTAGGAGCGATTAACGACACAAGGTCTACGCCGTATTTGTGGCAGAATGGCAAAAATTCTTCTTTTTCCTCAAAGGGCACATCTGGCAAGATCAGCCCATCGATACCAATTTCCTTGCAGGCTGCCAGAAAGCGCTCTGAGCCATAGGAAAACACCACATTGGCATAGGTCATAAAGACCATCGGCACGGTAATATCCCGGCGCAGTTCCTTGACAAGACTGAAAATCTTGTCCGTGGTGACGCCCCCACGCAAAGCCCGCAGATTCGCCCCCTGGATCACCGGACCTTCCGCAGTGGGATCGGAGAACGGAATGCCCAGCTCAATCAGATCTGCGCCATTTTCCACAGCAGCGCGAACTGTAGCGGCAGTGGTTTCCAGATCCGGATCGCCGCAGGTGATAAACGCAATAAATGCCTTTCCATGTTCAAAGGCGTTTCCGATCTTACTCATAAAGGTCCTCCCCTCTGTAACGGGCAATGGCGGCACAATCCTTATCGCCTCTGCCGGATATGGTGATAACGACGATCTGATCTTTATCCATGGCTGGCGCCAGTTTTCTGGCGTACGCTACCGCATGGGCGGACTCGATCGCTGGAATGATTCCTTCCGTTCTGGCCAAGTATTCAAAGGCGTCCACTGCCTCATCGTCTGTTATGGGAACATACTCGGCTCTACCCATATCGTACAAGTGCGCGTGCTCAGGACCGATTCCAGGATAATCCAACCCTGCCGAGATGGAATACACCGGAGCGATCTGTCCGTAGGAGTCCTGACAAAAATAAGACTTCATACCATGAAAAATCCCCAGTTTGCCTGTGGCAATGGTGGCCGCTGTCTCTGCTGTATTGATCCCCCGTCCCGCCGCCTCGCAGCCTATCAGACGAACCTCTTTGTCCTCAATGAAATGATAGAAGCTTCCGATGGCATTGGATCCGCCGCCAACACAGGCGATTACCGCATCGGGCAGTTTCCCCTCTTTGGCGAGGATCTGCTCTTTGATTTCCTTGGAAATGACTGCCTGAAAATCCCGGACGATGGTGGGAAACGGGTGGGGTCCCATCACGGAGCCAAGACAGTAGTGGGTATCGTCAATGCGGGAAGTCCACTCCCGCATTGCTTCGGAGACAGCGTCTTTCAAAGTCCCCGTTCCCGTTGTGACGGGGATCACTTCCGCGCCCAAAAGACGCATACGGTACACATTGAGGGCCTGCCGGATGGTGTCCTCTTTTCCCATAAAGACAACGCACTCCATACCCATCAGCGCGGCAGCGGTAGCCGTAGCGACCCCGTGCTGACCGGCGCCCGTTTCGGCAATCAGACGCGTTTTCCCCATCTTCTTCGCCAAAAGGGCCTGACCCAGCACATTGTTGATTTTATGGGCTCCCGTATGGTTGAGATCTTCACGCTTCAGGTATATTTTCGCCCCGCCCAGATCCTTTGTCATTTTCTCCGCGTAGTAAAGCCGGGACGGCCTGCCCGCGTAATCGTTAAACAGCTCTGTGAGCTCACGATTGAATTCCGCATCTTCTTTATAGTGCTGATACGCTTCTTCCAACTGGATCACCGCGTTCATCAAAGTTTCGGGAATGTACTGACCGCCGTGGATCCCAAACCGTCCTTTCGGATTGGTCATAGTTGATCTTCCTTTCTCACAGCGGCCACAAACGCCGCCATTTTATTTTTATCTTTTACCCCATGGGTTTCAATTCCTGAGCTGACATCCACTGCAAAAGGACGCAGCAACCGTACTCCATCTGCCACATTGCCGCTGTCAAGGCCCCCGGCAAGGAAGTACGGCCTCTGCACATTGCGTATCAGCTCCCAATCAAATGCCTTTCCTGTTCCGGCTCCAGAATCCAGCAGCACATAATCTGCGCCGCTCTGTTCTGCCTTGGCAGCATCCTCTGCCAGTTTCAC
Organism: Clostridiales bacterium; assembly: GCA_019416395.1. GTDB lineage: Bacteria > Bacillota > Clostridia > Oscillospirales > Acutalibacteraceae > Acutalibacter. Next base: position 13,394 of record DXXH01000028.1, on the reverse strand, counting down.
CCGGAAGGCCTGGATGACCGTTTTTTGGGAAAGGCGCCGTAATCGGCTGAGGTACGCCTCATCTTCGCTGCCGTGAAGCTGGGCCATGTCAATAACGCCAGTGTTCAAAAGCTCGGCAACTTTTTCGGGCGTTTCGTCCACAAACACCCCCACCGCGCGAATTTCCGGGTTAAGCATTTTCTTAAATTCCCCGGCCTGTTCCGGAGACACATACCGCTTGCTCCCACTGGCGAACACAAAGCCAATGTAATCCGGCCGCAGCTGATTCGCTGCCTCTATATCACAAGGGCGGCAAAGCCCGCAAAGTTTGATCCTGGTCATACAATGCCTCTCAATTGGTGGAGTTTTTCTTTCTTGTCGGAAGCTTTCATCAGTGTTTCTCCAATCAGCACCGCGTCCGCTCCAATTTCCCGGAGTTTTGCCACATCCGCGGGACTGCTGACACCGCTTTCGGAAACAAACAATACCTCTGGGGGAATCAGCGCCCTAAGCCGGCGGCTGTTGTCCGTATCCACGGAAAAATCCTTCAGATTGCGGTTGTTGACCCCGATGATACGGGCGCCTACCCGGAGCGCGGTAAGCACCTCTTGTTCATTGTGAGCTTCTACCAAGGCGGATAGCCCCAACCCATCGCAAATGCGGAGATAGTCCTCGATCTGTTTTTCCTCAAGAATGGAACAGATCAACAGCACCGCCGAAGCTCCCAGTACCTTTGCCTCATAAATCATGTACTCGTCCACGGTAAAATCCTTTCGAATACAGGGAATGGATACAGCAGCGGCAATTTCCTTTAGATACTGGTCACTGCCTTGGAACCACTTAGGTTCCGTCAAAACGGAAATGCAGTCCGCGCCTGCGGCTTCATACTCTTTTGCAATCTCCAGGTAGGGGAATTCCGGAGCGATCACTCCTTTGGAAGGCGAGGCCTTTTTACACTCACAGATAAAAGAAATATCCGGTTTTCGCAGCGCCTGCTCAAAGGCAAACCCACCTTTTGGCTGAGACAAAGCCTGCTTCTTGATTTCTGCCAGGGATTCCTTTCTCTTCGCCTGGGTAACCCGCTCCCTGGCATAACTGGCAAGTTGATCTAAAATCGTCATATCTCCCCCTCCGGGCGGTTGCTGACCGCGATCAGTTGATTCAGTGTTTCCAAAGCCTTACCGGAATCGATCAGCTCTGCCGCAAGGGCGATCCCTTCCTGCATGGTATCCGCCTTACCGCCGATATAGAGGGACGCTCCAGCATTCATTAGAACGGCATCACGCTTATGTCCCCGCTCACCTTGCAGGATCGCCCGTGTGATGTTGGCATTTTCCTGGGGCGTACCACCCAGTAGATCCCTTTTGTCACAGCGTTGCAGCCCAAAATCTTCAGGCGCAATGACAAAGGATTTGAACCAGCCGTCCCGAATTTCACAGACGGTGGTGGGCGCGCTCATGGAGATCTCGTCCAACTTATCCTGGCCATAGACAACCATGCCCCGCTTAACCCCCAGATTGATCAGCACTTGGGCCAGCGGCCCCACAAGGTACTCATCGTACACGCCAAGCAGCTGCATAGACGGCGTACCCGGGTTGGTAAGGGGTCCAAGGATATTGAACACGGTGCGGAACCCCAATTCTTTGCGGATCGCCCCCACATATTTCATAGATGCGTGGTACTTCTGAGCGAAAAAGAAACACATGCCAACTTCCTTTAAAAGCTCCACACACCGTTGGGGGCTTTGCTGAATGTTCACACCCAGCGCCTCCAGGCAGTCCGCTGTGCCGCACTGGGAAGAAGCCGCCCGGTTTCCGTGCTTCGCCACTTTCATTCCCCCAGCCGCGGCCACAAGAGCTGACGTGGTGGATATGTTGAAGCTGTGGGCATTGTCGCCCCCGGTCCCAACAATTTCAAAGAGCTCCATACCGGTTTCCACCTTGGTGGCATGGGCCCTCATGGCAGCCGCACAACCTGCGATCTCATCCGTAGTCTCCGCCCTGGCGCTCTTGGTGGAGAGAGCAGCCAGAAACGCTGCGTTCTGGGTGGCCGATGTCTCGCCGCTCATGATCTCGTTCATCACGGCGTATGCCTCGTCATAGGTCAGGTCTCCCTTATTGACAATCTTCACAATAGCTTCCTTGATCATGGCTCATATCTCCTTGATAAAATTTCTAAGCATCTGTTTCCCATTTGGCGTCATAATGGATTCCGGGTGAAACTGTACCCCGTAGGTGGGATACTCTTTGTGCTGTACTGCCATAACTTGGCCGTCCCCAGTGCGTGCTGTGATTTTCAAGCACTCCGGAATGACGCCTTCATCGGCCACCAGGGAATGATATCGAGCCACCGGCACCCTTTCCGGGCAGCCTTGGAACAGCGGGCAATCCCTATCTAACCGGATCTCCGACTGCTTCCCGTGCATCAGCTCTTTCGCATAGGTGATTTTCCCGCCGAATGCCTCGCAGATCCCTTGATGCCCCAGGCAAACGCCCAGAATCGGAATGGTTTGATATAGTGCTTTTACAACCTCTACCAGAACCCCGGCGTTTTCAGGTCTGCCGGGACCAGGCGAAAGAATCAGACGGTCCGGCTTCAATTCCTGGATTTCCGCCACCGTCATTTCATCGTTGCGAATCACCAGAATGTCCGGATCGATCTCACCGATGAGCTGATAAAGGTTGTAGGAAAAGCTGTCATAGTTATCCATCAAAAGAATCATAGTTTCTCCTCCTGCGCAAGCTCCAGCGCTTTCAACGAAGATTTGGCTTTGTTCAGACATTCCTCAAATTCCTTTTCCGGAACAGAGTCCGCCACAATGCCGGCACCGCTTCTCACAAACACTTTGCCGTTTTTCTTATAGGCAATCCGGATTGCGATACAGGTGTCCATATTGCCTGTAAAGTCTATGTATCCAATGGCGCCCCCATAAATCCCCCGCTTATTTTTTTCCAATTCGCCGATCAATTGGCAGGCCCGGATCTTCGGCGCCCCGGAAAGGGTACCCGCAGGCAGCACCGCCTCAATGGCGTCCAGAGCGTCCTTGTCCTCACGGATCTCTCCCCGCACTGTGGAACCAATGTGCATCACATGGGAAAACCGTTCGATGGAATGGAGCGATTCCACTTGCACTGTTCCGAATTTGCTGATCTTTCCCAGATCGTTCCGCCCCAGGTCCACCAGCATATTGTGTTCGGCCAGCTCCTTTTCGTCCTCAAGCAGTTCTTTCTCCAGCAGCTGGTCCTCTTCCTCAGTGCTTCCTCTGGGTCTGGTCCCGGCCAGTGGGAAGGTACGCAGCACGTTATTTTCCAGCTTGACCAGCGTTTCCGGGGAAGCGCCCGCTACCTCAACGTCCGTGCCGGAAAAATAGAACATATAGAGGGCATGATCAAAATCGTGTACGATCTGCTGAAAGATAAACTGAATATCGCTAAACTCACCTTTACAAGCGGAGTCAACGCGGCCTCTGCGGAGTTTACCACCCAAAATCAGATAGACCGATGCCCGTTGTGCGGGATCGCACTGAACGAAAACGGCATCTGCCCCAAATGCGGTTATAAGAAGGGCTAACCTTTTTTCGCTCATAAGCCTTCTGAAAATACACCATTGTAGTTCTCCGATTGTACGCCAGGCCTTGACTTTTCCGGGCCTGGCGCACCTTTTTTCACTATCTAAAATTTTTTCTTCTATTATAGCAGAACCGGATAAAGTTTTTATGCAGTTTCCTTTGTTAACAAAAATTTTATTTATTCCAGAAAATGGTCAAGAGCAATTCAGGAGATCTTCTGGGTCTTCCCTGAAAAGACAGTTGTTTCGCTCCCTGATGACGAGCAGCCGCTCCCGGAAATGTTTTGTGTTCGGTAAAGCGAGAAGAAATCTGGGATTGCGCAAATCCGGAATCTGTGAGACAATTGCCAAAAAGATCAGCTGAGCCCAGGGTATCCTGAAAGAATCAGGGGGTACGCACCATGCTGAAAAAGTCATTGGCACTTCTGATTGCATTGACGCTGCTTTTGGGCGGATGCGCTGCTCCGGGCAATGCGCCACAGCAGTCAGAAACACAAGATCTTTCAAGTCAGGCAGCCGGACAATCTTCCGGCATGTCCAGTAAGGAGAATCAGAATATGGATCAAACGGAAAATGTCATCTATCTGGCTGGAGGGTGCTTTTGGGGAATCGAGCATTTGATGCAATCCATTCCCGGCGTAACCGACGCGCAAAGCGGCTATGCCAACGGCACCTGTGAAGCCGATGCCAACTATCAAACTGTCTGTGCCGGCAATACGGGATTCCGGGAAACAGTGCGTGTGGAATACGATCCCCAGCAAGTAAGTCTGGACGCACTGCTGATGGCCTATTTTTACGTCATTGACCCCACGGTGGAAAACCGTCAGGGCAACGATCTGGGAACCCAGTATCAAACCGGCATCTATTACACCAACGACCAGGCAAAAGAAACCGTGGAACGCATTGCGGATATTGAACGCAGCCGCAGCAAAGAATTTGCGGTAGAGATTGGGCCGCTGACGAATTTTTATCCCGCCGAGGAGTATCACCAGGATTATTTGGAGAAAAATCCTGGTGGCTACTGCCATATCCCCAGCGAAGAAATCCAGCTTTTTTCCAAGCTGCGCATTGACCCAGGCGACTACCAAAAACCGGCGGCAGAGGCTATTCGGGACAAATTGACCGAAGAACAGTACCGGGTCACCCAGGAAAGCGACACGGAACGTCCCTTTGACAACGAATTCTGGAACCAGTTTGAAAAGGGAATCTATGTAGACGTGGTGACCGGTGAACCGTTGTTCTCCTCTACCGATAAATTCAAAAGCGGATGCGGCTGGCCCGCGTTTTCCAAACCTATTGAATCCCCGGCGGTTGTGGAGATCCCCGACGACAGTCATGGAATGCACCGCACAGAAGTGCGCAGCCGGGCGGGAAACTCCCATCTGGGGCACGTTTTCACAGAAGATCCCGAATCCCCAAACGGTGTGCGCTATTGTATCAACAGTGCCTCGCTGCGCTTTATCCCCTACGCAAAAATGGAAGCAGAAGGCTATGGCTATCTTTTGGATCTTTTCGAAGAATAAGCCGCTTTCTCTAAAGAAGAAAATTAGAGGATTCTTCTAAATCTCCTCCCGTATCTAGCCAATTGGATAATCCGTATGGTATACTGGTGTCAAGATCTACCAGAAAAGCACCGCTGACTGTCCAAAAAAGTTTCAACCCCTTTGAGAGATGGGAGAGGATCAGATGTACCAGAAATACAGCATTGGCAAAATGGCCTCCCTGTTGGGGATCTCCTCCGAGGCAATCCGTTATTACGAAAGCAAGGGGATTATCCGCCCTATCCGGGATCCGGAAACCGGCTACCGCTATTACAGCACTTGGGATTTCCACATGCTGCTGCGTGCCCGTCATTACCAGCGTTACGGCTTTACCCTCGAGGAAGTCAGCGAACTGTTCCGCAGCCGGGAGCTGTCCTTTATCCAGGACAGGCTGCAAGATCAAGAATCCGCTATCGAGTATGAAATCATCTTCCAGATGAACATGCTCAAACGGATCCGCCAAAGCCAGCAGATGATCCTGGACGCCCGGGAAAACGTAGGAAAATTCAAATTGGCCCAGCGTCCCGGCATTTTCCGCATCAACACCCAAAAGAACTATACCCTGTTCAAAGATAAAGCTCATTTGGGCCTTGTTTCAGAGTGGGTGAAAAAGGAACCCTTTGTCTATTCCTGCGCCGTCTTTTACCAGGAAAATATTCGGTCCGGGGATTCCCATTTTGACTTCGGCATGGGACTCAACGAGGAGTACGCCGATTTTTTACAGGTGAAAGCAGGGCCCGGTGTGCAGTACTATCCCCCCTGCCCCTGTGTCCACACCTGTGTGCCGTCACGCTCGGGCCAGTACCTGACTCTGGACAATCTCAGTGAGGGCTTGGCCTATCTCCGGCGCAACGGTTTGTCCTTGGCCGGGGACGTAGTGACCCAGGTGGTCTGCATGACAAAACCCGAAGAGGAATACTTTAACTGGCATATCGTTTGGTTCCCGGTGTCAGAAAGTTGACAACTTATCCCTAAAAAGCCAAATTTGCTGTCATTTTCGACAGTAAGTTTGGCTTCTTTTTTTACAAAACGCCCCCTTGACCTTCAAACGGCTTGAATTCCTATACTGTTCTCGTAATAAAACACAGAGCGATCCTCCCGCCGGAAGGGCCCCCGGTTATGAGGATCTTTCTATTGTCTCCAATTGTTAAAATGCAGACAAGGCAATTGCAACAAAACATTTATTATAGCTTGAAGGAGCGAGGAACAATGAGTCAGGAAAAAAAGGTTGTGCTGATTACCGGTGCCGCTATGGGACAAGGCCGTGCCCATGCGGTCAAATACGCTCAGAATGGGTTTAACGTAATTCTGGCGGATATGCTGGACGTGGACGATCCCCGGTTTCAGGAAACCATCGGGGAATTGCAGGGTCTTGGCGCCGAAGTGCTGGCGGTGAAAGCTAACATCTGCAGCACCCCCGATATGGAAAAACTCTTTGCGGACGCCTGGGAAAAGTTTGGCCGTCTGGACGTGGTCATCGCCAACGCAGGCGTGATCAACTTTGGAAACACTTGGGAACTTACAGACGCTCAGGTGGAAAAGGTGATCAATATTGATCTGATCGGCACCTGGCGTACTGACAAATACGCTGTGCAGTACATGCTCAAGCAGGGCTTCGGGCGGATCATCAACATTTCTTCTACCAGTGGCTTGTACGGCACTCCCAAGCTGGCCACCTACTGCATGGCCAAGTGGGGCGTTCTGGGCTTGACCAAGACTCTGGCCAAGGAAGTGGGCAGCAAGGGCATTATCGTCAACGCTCTGTGCCCCACCAAGGTCAAGACGCCCATGTGCGAAACTCAGGAATATGTGGAATTTATCAACGAGCTCACTGGGAAACATTTTGCCGACTACAAAGAGATGTACGCCGGCGTACCTTTCCTGGATGTGGAAGACATCTCCGACATGGTTTACTGGCTGGGCACCAGCCGTGCCGCCGGCAAGTTCAACGGCCGTGACGTGGCCCTGGACCTGGGCACTTTGCAGTGCTAACCACATAACCCAGTCATCGAGAGGAGATTCATTGTCATGAAAGTTACCAAAGCCACCCGTTGGCGTGTTTTCGCAGGTGTTTGGCTGCAAAGCCTGTTCACCTCTGCCACTGCCTTTTTCAGTTTGTTCTGCATTCCGCTCACCACCCAATTTGGCTGGAGCGATTCCGATTTTGCCCTGGCTTACACCATTTATATGTTCGTCTACTGCGCCGTAGGTTTCATTGGCGGCTCCCTGGCTGAGAAACTCAGCCCCCGCATCACCATCTACATTGGTCTGTGCCTGTTTGCCGGCGGCTGGATCCTCACCGGTTTCGCCACTACTATTCCTCAGCTGTATCTCTTCTATGGTCTGCTGGCCGGCGCCGGCGGCGGCATGATTTATCCCGCCTGCCTGCCCACCGCCTTGAAGTGGTTCCCTGACCGTTCCGGTTCTATCTCCGGTCTGGTACAGGCGGGCGCTTCCTGCGGTCCCTTCATCATGAGCCCCATCGCTCAGGCCATGATCAACACCCTGGGCGCTCAGATGACCTGCCGTGTGCTGGGCATCGTGTTCCTGATTGGTGTAGGTGTGGTCGCCTGGATGATCGTTCCCTGCCCCGAAGGCTGGGTACCGGAAGGCTGGAAGCCCACTGAAAGCCAGGCCAAGGTCCTCAAGACCCGGGACTACAACCTGGGCCAGATGGTCAAAACCCCTGTATTCTGGGTACTGTTGGTCATGTTCATCTTTGCCAACGCCGCCGGTACCATGATGGTGTCCTTTACCAGCCCCATCGCCCAACGTCAGGTGGGCCAAGACGCCATGACCGCTGCACTGTGCGTGTCCATCATGACCCTGTCCAACATGTGCGGCCGGATCGGTTTCGGCTTTATCTACGACATTCTCAAGGGCTGGAAGAGCTTGATCCTGCTGATGGTCATCAACGGCGCTTCCATGCTGCTGCTGACCCAGGCCACCTCTTTGCCCTTCTTTATTCTCTGCGTGGTGCTGGTAGGCTTCTCCTTCGGCGGACTTCTGGTGGTCTTTGCCCCCATGGTTCGTTTGATCTTCGGCTCCAAGTTCTACAACAGAAACTATGGCCTGATCTTTATCGGCTACGGTATTGGCGCCTTTGTAGGTCCCTAGCTCAGCGCTTATTTCTATGACACCACCGGCCAGTACACCCTGGGCTTTGTAGGCTCTGCTATTCTGGCGGTTCTGGCCATTGTGCTGGTGCTGGTAGCCCAAAAACTGGCTGAGAAAATGGCCCGCGCCTAATTAAAATAGCATAAACCATTTGACTGACTGCTACGTGGGCGGCATGGCACTTATGCCATGCCGCCCACCACTTTTTGTACGGCTACAGTGGGCCGCCAAAGTTGGGCACTTCAAACCCTCTGACACCACATGATACACCGGTCATTTCAAAACATGCCTGCCCGGCTTGCCCCTTCCCGCGCAATCCTGTATAATGATATTGACTTCAAAATCAAGTGAAGGAGCTTCCTCATGCGTATTCTTATGCTGGGCAACAGTTTTACTTTCACCAACGATTTGCCCCACATACTGGCCGAACTGACCGGCGCGGAAGTGGTTCACCATACCCGGGGCGGGGCTCGGCTGTCGGAACAGTTGAATCCCAAAACGAAACTGGGCGCTTTGACTCTGTCCGCCTTGGCCCAGGAACATTGGGACTACGTGGTACTTCAAGAAATGAGTCACGGCCCCATCACCGCTCCAAAGAGCTTCTTTTCCAGCGTGGAAAAGCTCTGCGGGCTCATTCGGGAAAACGGCGCCATACCTGTTCTCTACGCCACCTGGGCTTATCAGAAAGCCGGGACCAAGCTGACAGCCAAAGAGTGGGACTATGAGGAAATGGCCACGAAACTGTCCCATGTCTATCAGCAGGCTGCCCGGGAGAATCACGCACTCTTGGCCGATGTTGGCCAACGGTTTTACCAGCTTTCCAACACTCAGAATCTTTACGCCTCCGACGGCGTCCACCCCAATTTGGCAGGTACCCGTGTGGCTGCGGAAACCCTGGCAGAAATCATTCAACAGCATAAGGAGAATCAGCTATGATTCGTGAAATCTGCAAAGACGAAAGTTTTCTAGCACAAAAGGCCGAACCTGCCACCCCGGACGATCTGCCGGTGGCGGCAGACCTTTTGGAAACTTTGGAACACCACAAAGAAGGCTGTGTGGGCATGGCGGCCAACATGATCGGTGTAAACAAGCGGATTATTGCCTTTGACAACCAGGGCAGCTACATGGTCATGCTCAATCCGGAGATTCTGAAAAAATCTGGTTCTTACAACACGGAAGAAGGCTGCCTGTCCCTTACTGGCCTGCGGCCTGCCAAACGCTGGAAATCCATCAAGGTGCGGTGGCAGAACGAACAGTTCCAGGAGCGGATTAAAACCTTCACCGGCTGGACGGCCCAGATCATTCAACACGAACTCGACCATTGCGAAGGTATCATTATCTGAGGGGATTCTTATGAGACTTGCCATTCTTTCCGATACTCACGGCCTGCTGCGCCCAGAAGTACTGGAGTGTTTCCAAAACATAGACGCCATTTTGCACGGCGGTGACATCAACAAACAGGACATTGTGGACCAGCTCAGGGAGTTTGCCCCGCTGTATGTGGTCCGGGGCAATAACGATAAGGAGTGGGCTGAAGCGATTCCCCACCATCTGACGGTGACTCTGGAAGGCGTGACCTTCTTCATGGTCCACAACAAGAAAGAGGTCCCGGCAGATCTGACCGGCGTAGATGTAGTGGTATTTGGCCATTCTCACAAGTACGTCCAGGAGAAGAAAGATGAGCGTCTCTGGCTCAATCCCGGCTCCTGCGGCCCCAGACGTTTCAACCAGGAAATCACCCTGATGATGGCGGAGATTGAGGCTGGCCAAATTCAAGTGGAGAAAATCCAGATCCCCCACCAAGTACGGTAAGGGATCTGTCTCAGCTTTTTCCGTTCAAAATTACCGGATCGTCAATTTCTGGTCCAACAAAACGATCCCATACGCACACTTTGAAACATGGAAAGAAAGATTTCCATGCAGGATTTGCCCTTTTGTGGATAGCAACTGCAAATAAGGTCCAAATTTCAAGAAAATATGGAGGAATGAAAGATGAAATTTGATGTTGAGAACTTGACATGGACGCGAGAACCGGCTCAGTACAAAATCCAGACAGATAAGATCGAGATCACCACCAAACCCCATACTGATCTATGGCAGAGAACCTATTATCACTTCCGCAACGACAACGCCCCGGTTTTGCAGATGAAAACCAGTGAGCCTTACTTTTCTTTTGTTGTAAAAACCAGCTTCGCCAGCCACCACCGGTTTGACCAGTGCGGCGTTGTGGTCTATTTGGATAGCGAAAACTGGATTAAGGGCTCCATCGAATACGAAAACGACCAGTTCCAGCATCTGGGCAGCGTGGTAACCAACCACGGCTATTCGGACTGGGCCACCACAGAGATTGACGCCGGTATCAAATCCATGTGGTATCGTTTAAGCCGGCGGGAAGACGACTTCCGGATCGAATGCTCGGAAGACGGCGTAACCTATCGCCAAATTCGCATCTGCCATCTGCTGGAAGGCAAAGGAGAAATCGCCTTTGGCATTTACGCTTGCAGTCCGGAAGATTCCTCGTTCCTTGCCACCTTTACCAACATGGAACTTACGGAATGCAAATGGCTGGCCCATGACGGTCAAGCTCCCGATGAGAACCTGTAAGCGTTAGCCACTCTCTTTGAGGAACAAGCGGTTATGAACATCAGTCTGGCATCATCTTGCTGTATGCAGGCCAGGATCAAAAGCATTTGTGGCTTTTACACCCGTTGAAAAAGCGCCCCGGAGCTCTTCCCCATTGCCAAGGTGTGTGATAGAATGAATGAGTAGCTGACAGGAAATGGGGAGACTGTGTATGAATCTGACAAGAATGTGGAAACGACTGGGGCAGCACCCTTTGATTCAAGTTCTGGCGGGCAATCAGGGAAACCCTCGAACGCTGGTTTTGATCGAGCCCTTGTGGGGAATCCCCTATAACTTAATCGCCCCCTTTGCCACTCTGTACATGTATACGCAGGGCGTCACTGATGTGCAGATTGGACTGATCCTTTCCGCTGCCATGGTGGTTCAGGTATTTTTCTCTTTCTTTGGGGGGATTCTCACCGACAAAGTTGGACGGAAATTCACCACAATGATGGGGGACTTCTTTGGTTGGGCCATGGCTTGCCTAGTGTGGTCTGTGTCCAACAACTTCTGGCTGTTTCTGGCTGCGGCCTTGCTCAATTGCTTCGAGCAGATCAACCAGACGGCCTGGTATTGCCTGCTCATTGAGGATGCCCACCCCAAAGACCTGGTGGGAATCTACACCTGGGTGAATATTGGTGGGCTGGTGGCGATTTTCTTTGCCCCGCTTTCCGGGCTGTTTGTCAACGCCTATTCGGTAGTACCGGTGGTGCGGGTGCTGTATTTTCTCTTTTCCCTAACCATGATCACGAAAACCCTGATCACCTTTAAATTCTGCCGGGAAACCAAACAGGGCAAGATCCGCCGTGCAGAAACGAAAAGCGTTTCTGTCTTTCACATGCTGGGAGAATACCGCCACCTGGTCCCCCGCCTGTTGAAAGACAAAGGCGTGTTGAAAGCGGTGGCAGTGTCGGTAATCCTGTATATCACCAACATAGTGAACACCAACTTTTTCAGTCTGTATGTTACCCAGCGTTTGGGACTTTCGGAAAATTACCTGGCCCTGTTTCCCATTTTAAACGCTGCCGTGATGCTGGTTTTTATGGTGGGGATTCAGCACCGCATGAGCGCCACCAAATTCCGGGCTCCATTGTGGATTGGCCTGGCACTGTACTGTATAGCCGCTCTGGCGTTGATTTTCTCCCCTACGGAAAGCTTGGGATTTGTATTGGTTTATGTTTTTGCTGCTGCGGTAGCAGCCGCTTTGGTAAATCCCCGCAAAGACGCGTTGCTCCAGCTCAACATCAATCCCCAGGAGCGCGCCCGGTTAAACGCCCTGATTATGGCTTCCACCATTGCCCTCTCTTCTCCCTTCGGCTACTTGGCCGGGTGGCTTTCCAGCCTGGACCGGCGCCTGCCCTTCGCCTTCAACTTCCTGCTGTTTCTACTGGCCATTGTGGTCATTGGACAAATCCAGGAACCCAAGATGGAAGAAGAAAACGCTTAATCCACAGTTACAACAAAACCGGATGGTTGGGCCCCTGCCCTATGCCGTCCGGTTTTATTTTTCGGAAAACAGTGATCCCATAGAAAAAGATCCGTTCCAGTTTCATGCCACAGTTGTAAGAATCAAAACTCTTGCTGCACCTCTCGCAAACCCACAGCTACACCTTACGGCAGCCCTTTCCTTTTCTTTAACAACGTGGTATGATGGAAAAAAAGAACCATGGGGGCGGTTGTGTGAAAATCTCAGGCAGCATCGTATTTCTGCCGGTAGCGGATCTGAAGCGTACCCGGCAATTTTATACCCAAGTGCTGGGACTGCAGTTGGCTATGGTACAGTCTGGTGGAGCAGAAATCTACGACACAGGATACGGATACTGGGGCTTTTGCACCTATGCGGACGGCCGTCCCACCCTCGGTGGAGCCCGTGGCGTCTGCCTTTCTCTCAACTGTGAAAACCGCGCGGAAGTAAACGCCCGGTGCCAGGCGGCTCTGTCCCAAGGAGCAGAACCTGTTTCCCCACCTGCGGCGCATGGACGGTTCCCAGTCTACTCCTGCTTTTTAGCGGACCCTGACGGATACCGGGTGGAGCTGCAAGTGATCGAGACAGAGGAAACCTCAAATGGGGAAAATCTGGACTGCTGAACTTCGGTAAGAAATTCTTTTGGAAAAATTGTACCCTGTAGACAAGAAATCAGAATTTTAAATCCGTCTTTTTGACCATTATTTCTTGTATCATTCTCTAATTTTTGCTATAATAAGTTCAAAAGAAGAAAGGGGCGACGCTATGAAGACTTGTCAAGCCGTCCAGAAAATCAGAAAAAATTCCCGGACTGAGAAATTGACTTTTTACCAGATATCCGCCCTGAAAAGAAACAAAAAGCTGTAATTTTCCATTGTGAAACGAAACCGCACAAATGTGCTTTGGCATTTGTTTCACACAGACACAAATTTACTTCGCGATTTCCAACGATTCTAAAGCAGTGAAAGGAAGAATTGTTATGGCTCGAAAAAAAGCAAATTCCAAGAAAAAATCCCCAGTCAAAAAAGCGGCAACCCCGGCTGTCCCTCAAAACCCATCGCCCACGGTAAATGCCGTTTCCGCTGAAACATCAGCTCCTGTAG
>DXXH01000027.1 GCA_019416395.1 Clostridiales bacterium | reverse complement strand
CCCCCTCTTACCCTGAAAGGAGCTGACACCCATGGAAAAATTGCTGGCAATCTTGGAAGACATTCAGCCCGACGTGGATTACGCCACCTGTGACGATTTGATCGACGGTTATCTTTTGGATTCCCTCTCTATTCTGGCTTTGGTAGCCGAGCTGGAAGATGAATTTGATATCACCATTCCCGCTGTGGAAATCACCCCCTCGAATTTCAATTCCGCTCAAAGAATCTGGGCCATGATCCTTCGCCTGAGAGAGGAGGCGTAATGGGTGACCATCTCCTCTTACTACTCCCTGAGCTACCTGCTGGTGCTGCTGCCGGTCTCTGTGGGGTGCTATGGGGTCCTGCCCCAGAGAGTCCGAAGGTTTGCCCTGCTGGTTTTTAATTACGCGTTCTTTTGGGCGGTCAGCGGAAAACTGCTGCTCTTCCTGCTGCTGTCCACCCTTTCCGTTCACCACATCGGGCTTTGGCTTTCCGCGCTCCAGCAGGAAGAGGATTCCAAACGGGAAGCCTGTCCCAAGGAAACACGAAAGGCCCTCAAAGCCCAATACCAGCGAAAACAGCGCCTGGTAGTGGCTTTCGCCGCCGGGCTCCACTTAGGAGTCCTTCTGGCGTTAAAATACACCCCCTTTTTCGCCACCAACCTCAATTCCCTGTTTCATCTGCTGGACCTTCCCCTGGAAGTGAACGTCCCGTCCTTTGTTTTGCCCATTGGGATTTCTTTCTACACCCTGCAAGCCATGGGCTACGTGTTCGACGTATACCGGCGGAAGCTTCCCGGAGACCGGAACCTGCTGCGGCTGGCCCTGTTTATGAGCTTTTTCCCCCAGATCATGGAAGGCCCCATCTGCCGGTACTCCCAGACAGCGGAACGCCTGTGGGAAGCCCCCAGACTGCAGTACGCCAATCTGGTGCTGGGCGGGCAGCGGATCCTGTGGGGCATGGTGAAAAAGATGGTGGTGGCCGACCGGCTGAATCTGCTGATTCAAAATGTTTTCACCAATTATTCCCTGTACGACGGCTTTGTCATCGCCTTGGCCGGGGTGGGGTACACCATACAGCTTTACATGGATTTTTCCGGAACCATGGACATTGCGCTGGGCAGCGCCCAGCTGTTCGGCGTGGCTCTGCCGGAAAATTTCCAGCGCCCCTTTTTCTCCAGGACCATTTCCGAGTTCTGGAAAAGATGGCACATCACCCTGGGCGCATGGTTCAAAGATTACCTATTCTACCCCCTTTCCCTGTCCAAGCCCATGAAAAAGCTGACCAGCTGGGGCCGGAAACGGCTGGGAAACCACTTTGGCCCCCTGCTGGGCGGCAGTGTGGTGCTGTTTGTTGTGTGGACCTGTAACGGTCTTTGGCATGGCGCCGGCTGGCAATACCTGTTTTTCGGCATGTATCATTTTGTCCTCATCGCTGGGGGCAACGCTTTGGAACCTGCCGCCAGCGCCCTGTCCAAAAAGCTGAGGATCAACCGGAATGCCCTGCCCTACCGCTGCTTTCAGATTTTCCGGACCACCCTGCTGGTCTGCGTGGGAGAACTCTTCTTCCGGGCAGACGGCCTGCGGGCCGGGTTGGCCATGTTTGGAAAAATTTTCAGCCGCTTTACCCTGGCTTCCCTGCGGGAAGGCGTGCTGTTCACCTACGGAATGGACGCCCACGACTATGGGATTCTCCTTGTGGCACTGCTCCTTGTGTTTCTGGTGGGCATTTTCCAGGAAAAGGGCGTGGCCCTGCGGGAGCGCCTGTCCCGTGCCCCCATGGTCCTGCGGTTCGCCGCCGCTTACGGGCTGATTCTGTTTCTGGTCATCTTTGGCGCTTACGGCGTGGGGTATCTCCCGGTAGACCCCATTTACGCCGCCTTTTAGGAGGTGGAACCTATGACCATTCTCAAACGCCTTTTCACATGGATCCTCTTCGCCGCCGGGCTGGTTCTTCTGCTGGCGGCGGCCTCGTTCCTGTTTATCCCCAAGGACAACACCCAGGAATCCGGCATGGAAGAAACCAAAGCCAATGGGATCCTGGGGGAACCGGAAAACACCATCGATGTGCTGGTGATTGGAGACAGCGAAGCCTATTCCTCCATTTCCCCTCTGCAGATCTGGAACAACACCGGCTATACCGCTTATCTCTGTTCTTCCAGCAATCAAACCCTGGATTACTCCTATGACCTGCTCCAGCGGGCGTTGAAACAGCAGTCCCCCAAGCTGGTGATTCTGGAGACCAACGCCATCTACCGGGAAGTGCCCCCCAGGACCGCATTTATGACCTGGCTCAAAAGGCAGTTTGCCGTCTTCCGGTACCACAACCGGTGGAAGACCCTGGGCTGGCAGGACCTTACCGGAAAAGCTTCCTACAACTGGACCCACGAGAACAAAGGCTATATTTTCAGCAAGGTGGTAAAACCCACTTCCGGGGAGAACCACATGGCCCCCAGTTCCGCGGTCAAGGAGATTCCTTCCCTGAACAGGATCTATGTTCAGAAAATCCATGAGTTGTGTGAGGAAAAGGGGATCCGCTTTGTGCTTGCCAGCATGCCAAGCACTGTAAACTGGGATTCTTCCAAACACAACGGCATAGAAGCCCTTTCCAAGGAACTGGACTGCCAGTATCTGGACCTGAACTTGATGAACCAGCAGCTTCGAATCGACTGGGAAAAGGATACCCGGGACAAAGGAGACCACTTGAACTATTTTGGTGCCCGCAAGGTGACCTCTTTTCTATCCGACTATCTGCAGAAATCCGGCCTTTTCACCGACCACCGGGAAGACCCGGCGTTCTCCAAATGGTGGGAAGCCTTCCAGAAATACGATCTTTTGGTGGGAGCGTCCTGACTGTCCCCCCAATCCGCCGCCCCCCAGAAGGCTATTATGGAAAGCTTTCCCCACCGATTCTCTCAACCCTCTCTCAAAGGCCCGCCCCAGCTTGGGGCGGGCCTTTCCCCATGCTTCCGGCCTTTTTCCCGTAAGGCGGCCTGTCACGAGAGTCCCTTTTTCCATGGGAGCCCCCAAAAAGACTTCTTTCAAAATATTCACAAAACCGTTCTAGTGCCTCTGAAAATACTGTGCTATAATACGTATAGATTTTGGTTTGGAGGAGTCCGAATATGGCAAAAGAATTTATCTGCGGCTGCGCGGCCCCGGTGGCGCAAACAAAAGCCGGAAAACTCCGGGGATTCGTGATAGACGGCACGTACACCTTTCACGGGATCAAGTACGCCGACGCCAAGCGCTTTCAAATGCCCGTTCCCCCCGCTCCCTGGGAAGGGATCAAGGACGCTGTGTCCTATGGCTATGTCAGCCCCATTCTCAACCGGGAAACCGCTTCCGGCGAAGTGAAAGTCCCCCACCGCTATTGGCCCAAGGACGAAAACTGCCAATACCTGAACCTGTGGACCCAATCCCTGGACCCGGAAGCCAAACGGCCCGTTTTGGTATGGTTCCACGGCGGCGGGTTCCGGGACGGTTCTTCCATCGAGCATGTGGCCTACGACGGGGAAAACCTCTCCCGGTTCGGGGACGTGGTGGTGGTCACGGTCAATCACCGGCTGAACATTCTGGGGTATTTGGACCTGTCCCCCTATGGGGATAAATACAAAAACTCTGGCAACACCGGTAACGCGGATCTGGTAGCCGCTTTGGAATGGATCCAGGAAAACATTACCGCTTTTGGCGGCGACCCCAACAATGTGACCATTTTCGGCCAATCCGGCGGCGGTGGTAAGGTTTCTTCCCTGATGCAGACCCCTGCCGCCAACGGGCTGTTCCACAAGGGCATTATTATGAGCGGCGTATACAACGGCACCCAATGCCCCGCCAATCCGGACAGCCGGCCCCTGATCCGGGGCATGCTCCAGGAATTGGGGCTGACGGAAGAAGATGTGGAACAGCTGGAAACCCTGCCCTATGAGGCTTTGGCGGAAGCCTACAAGAAGGTATCTCCCCCCATTCAGAAAGCTGGGGGTTACGTAGGGTGTGTGCCCCTTCCCAACGACTACTATGTGGGCGATCCCCGCCAGGTCGGATTTACCCCTCACGCCAAAACCATTCCCGTACTGGTGGGGTCGGTTCTGGGGGAAATGTCCACCTTTGGCCCTGGCCTGCCGGACCGGCGGTCCAAGACGGAAGAGGAGCAGCTGGCCTATCTCCGCAGGTTCCTGGGGGACAAGACCGAGGAACTGGTGGAGCTGTTCCAAGAGTGCTATCCAGGCCGTCCCCGCACTGACCTGGTGCTGTTGGACACCTTTACCCGGGCCGCCACCAAGGAATTCTGCCGGAAGAAGGCGGAGCATTCCCAATCCGCCACCTACAACTACTTGTTCACCATGGATTTCCCCATTGACGACGGCACTCCCCCCTGGCACTGCTCGGATATCCCCTTTGTCTTCCACAACACGGACAAAGTGCCCGTCTGCAACATACCCGGCGTGTCGGACCAGCTGGAAGAAATCATGTGCGGCATCTTTGTGAATTTCGCATACACAGGGGTGCCCACCGCGGCAAGGCTTCCCCAGTGGGATCCCTGTACCCCTGGTGACCTGGCCACCATGATTCTGGACCGGGAATGCCGTCTGGTCCACAATTTTGACGACAAGCTTTACGACGCCTATCTTCCCGTAGCGGTAAACCCCAAAGACCTTTATGAAAAAGAGGTCACCTTGCTCCACTGAGGGCTGGCAGGCGGAAATTGGCACCACTCTCTGGATTTTGAAAAAAGGAACCCAACCCCATGGGTTCTACCATGAAAATACAAACGCAGAGGAGACTCACTATGGATTATCTGGGCAAAAACATTCCCAAGCTGGGATTTGGATTGATGCGTCTGCCCATGCTGGGCGACGAAGTGGATTTGGAACAGACAAAGCAGATGGTGGACAAGTTCCTGGCGGCAGGATTCACCTATTTCGACACGGCCTACGGCTATCTGGGGGGCAAATCGGAAGAGGCGGTGAAAACCGCTCTGGTGGACCGCTATCCCCGGGAAAGCTTCCAATTGGCCACCAAGCTGCCCGCGTGGGCTGGCCCCACCACCGCTGAGGAAGCAAAGGCCATGCTGCAAACGTCCCTCAAGCGTACCGGGGCAGGTTATTTCGATTTTTATCTGCTCCACAACTGCGGCGATGAGCGCACCCAGGCCTTTGACAAATTCGGCATCTGGGACTATGCCCTGGAACAGAAAGCAAAAGGGATCATCAAGCATGTGGGCTTTTCCTTCCACGATAAGGCCGACGTGTTGGACCAGCTGCTGACCAAACATCCGGAAATGGAATTTGTTCAGCTGCAAATCAATTACGCCGACTGGGAAGACCCTTCGGTGCAGTCCAGAAAATGCTATGAAGTGGCCAGAAAGCACGGCAAACCCATCATCATTATGGAGCCGGTAAAGGGCGGTTTGCTGGCCGCGCCCCCGGAAGCCGTGGGAAACATTCTCCGGCAGGCTGCCCCGGAAAAGGACCTTCCTTCTTGGGCCCTTCGTTTCGCCGCCTCCCTGGACGGGATCATCACCGTGCTGTCCGGCATGTCCACCCTGGAGCAGATGGAGCAAAACCTGAACACCATGTCACAGTTCCAGCCTCTTACCCCGGCGGAATTGGACACCATCGAAAAAGCCCGGGAAGCCTTGGCCAGCGTCTCCAGCATTCCCTGCACCAGCTGCCAATACTGCGTCAAGGGCTGCCCCCAGGGGATTCCCATTCCCAGTGTGTTCAGCGCTATGAACACCCAGTTGATCTACGGCAACCTGGACCGGGCCAAGGGAAGCTATGGCTTCGCCACCCAGAACAAGTCCAAGGCCAGCGATTGTATCCAGTGTGGCCAATGCGAAAGCGTATGTCCTCAGCATATTTCCATCATTGAGGAACTTCAAAAAGCAGCCGCTACTTTGGAATAAATGGAATTTTCAAGCCTCTCCTTGCCTGACCGCTTGACAAATACACCACCCATGCTATGATAAACTTAAAAGAGCAAAGGGCGCTGTATTGTCACAAGGCCCGGAGAGGCTTTTATTTTGAGAAACAGGAGAGATTCCCATGGATTTTTATCTTACTACATGGAACACCCAAGGGGCGGCTCTTTTGGATACCGATAAAAAGCAGGTTTTGGTAGACATCTATAAATCCTATAGACAATCCGGGATCCCTCACCTGTTCATCATTCAAGAAGCGGGAAGCAAGCCAAGCCATACCACAGATCTGGCCTCGACGCCCTATGAATGCCATTGGCTGGAACCCTTCGACGCCGATAACAACCGATGTACTCTAGGATTTATAGTTCCTGAGTCCTTCCCTGCTTCCGATTTCCACTGGCTTCAACTTTCAAACGCTCCCCGGCCTGTTGGCATATGCCGAATTGATAACCTGGCGACCCTTGCCTGCATCCATGCAGTCGCGTCCCATCGGGCGGCCAGTGAAGTGAATAGAACCTTAATCGCGTTAGGTCAGAACAGCCTTCCCTGGATTTTGGGCGGGGATATGAATTCCCAACCCAACCCACTTCCCCCAGTCAGGTGCAGGTACTTTGCTCCCCATAGCGCTACCCATCAACGCGGCAAGATATATGACTATTTTTACGCCAGCACCAGTATCTCCTTGTCCACCCCTGTTGTAACCAATGTTGCCTACAGCGACCACGACCCGGTGACTACTCGGGTTACTCTTTGGTAATCTCTTGCAAACAACAAAAAACCCGGCCCATTGGCATTCTCCGCCAACGAGTCGGGTTTCTTGTTTTGCAATTTTCAATATTATTAGAACGTAAGCGCTTCCTGTCAAATCATTGACGGCGCCTATTTACAAGGTCAAAATGTGGTGCAGGATCGTGGCCATTTCAGCCCGGTTCAGGTTCTGTTTGGGATTCAACCGCTTTTGGTCGTCGCCCATGACGATACCCATCTCCACCATGGCGCCCACAGCGTTCCTGGCATACGTGGATACCTTTTCCCGGTCCACAAAGCCGATCAGGCTGGAATAGGATCCGGTTGGAACGTCCATTCCCGCCACTTTCATGGCCTTTTGCAGCATCACCATGGCGTCCTGCCGCAGCAGCCCGCTTTCCGGCTGGAATCTTCCCGTTTCGTCCCCCACCACAATGCCCAGATCTTTGGCTGTGGCCACTGCCCAGGCATAATAGCTGTTCTGGGGCACGTCGGAAAAACTCACCGTATTCCCAGTATCAAACCCAAAGGCCTTACAGAGCATCAGGGTGAAATCCCCCCGCTTCATTCGCTCACCAGGGCCAAACTTGGTGGCACTGACGCCGCTGACAATGTTCATGGTATACAGGAACTCCACTGCGGGCTGGGCCCATTTCCAGTTTGCCATATCGGTAAAGTGGGACACCCCGTAGTAATCGGCGATGTAAACTTCCACTGTGCCGGTGAAACTTTTTCCCTGGGTATCATACCCTGTATAGCTCAGGGTAGTCCGTCCCTGGAATCCCGCCTTGGCCACGAAGGTGATATTCTTCACCTTGTCGTCCTTGTCCTTCAGGAAGCATTGGGTATCCTCTGTGACCAAGGATCCTTTGGCGCTGGAGCTTTCATACCCCTGGTACAGCGTTCCATAGGATTCGTCCGGCCGCTTGGTGAATTTCAGGTACGCCAAGTCCGTCTTCAACATGGCCTGGCATGCCTTCTCAAAGTCGGAACGGCTAAAGGTCAGGGGCAAGGCGTTGCCCGAATACCGAATGGCGGAACTTGCCGGCATATTGGCCTGGATCTTTACCGTGCCCTTTACCAGCTGCCCTGTGGTACTCACTCCCAAGAAGGGAATTTGCACCGTACTGGTGCCGCTGTCTGGCACAAAGGTCAATTTGGACACCATGGGAGACGTATTGAGATAATAAGCCGTGTCCCCGTCCACAACTTTTTCATTGGTTCCTTTGTAGTCATAATACAGCCTTCCGCCTGTGGTGGGCGGGGTAAACTGCACATAGTTCAGACTCGCACCGGTACTGTTCTTGCAGGCGGTATTAAAGTCTTCCCCCCGGAAGGTCACGCCGCTTTCCCCTGCGGTATAGGTGATGTCCCCCAGGTTCGCCGTGTCGTCTTCCCCGGCACCGGATACCGAAATGAGAATCTGCCCGTTATGCACGTCGGTTCCTGAGGATCCGTAAGCGTGATAGGCGATTGTCACCGTGCCTGAGGTCCCCTGTCTGGGAACAAAGGAAACCTGGTCGATCTGGGGCGAACGGTCCCGGTAATAGGACGTTCCCGCTGTCACCGCCTGGTTGTACAGGTTGGTGGCTAAGTAGTTGTAATACAAGGTGCCCTGGACCACCGAAGGCAATTCAAAGGTGACATAGCGCAGGGAATCCCCTGTCACGTTCTTATACACCGCAGAAAAATCCGCCGCCTGGAAGGTGACAGGCTCCCCGGCCACCCCGGAGTAGGACACATCGGCCACGCCTTCCACGTCCAACCGGATAATTCCGGTAAAGAAGTTATTGGTAACGCTGTATCCCGCAAATTGAATACTGACCGTTCCGGTATACTCCGGATTGGGCACAAAGCTCACCTGGGAAAAACCACGCTGGCCTGACGAGGGATTTAGATAGTACCGCTCGGTAGAACCCACGCCGCTGCCTGTATTTTCCGTAGAGGTATACCGGTAATACAGGTTCCCTTGCTCCGGAAGGACGAACAACCCCATCAGATAGGAAAGGGTCTGGTCGTCACCCAGCTTCTTTTTGCACATAGACTTGAGTTCTTCAAGCAAGTTGCTCAAGGGCAGGGTAGGCTGGTTCCCCATACTGGTTTCAATAATACTGTCCTTATCTTCCGTAACTGTCACGGTACACTCGGCAGAATAATGCCCAATCTCCACATGGATCTTGGTTTCTCCCACGTTCTGAGCCGTTACCGTACCGGCGGAAGAGACAAAGGCGATACTGGGGCTGTCGCTGCTCCAGGTAGCATTGGTAGCGGTTCCGATTTCGCCATAAGGCGTGGCGGTCAGGGTTACGCTCTCCCCCTTGATCAGGGACAGCTTGCCGTCTATCAGGTTCTCGCCAGTAAGCCCCACGCCCTTTACAGTGATTTCGCAATACACTTCTTTCGATGTATATGGTTGGCCGTCTGCTTCCTGGGCGGTAGCCGTCACGATAACTGTCACTTTACCCGCGGATTGAGCGGTTACTTTCAAAGAGGACTCTTTCCCGGTGGTTGTAGGTTCACCCAGTGTAATTACATCGGTAGAAGCGTCCTCGTCCAATTTCCAGGAAACCTCAATTTTCGCGTCTTCCGACAAATTCGTGGTACTTACAGTGGCATTCAGGGTTTCTTCCCCTTTTGGCTCCAAAGTGATCGCTGATTGGGACAGGGAAACGGACACAGTCGGTGTCGTTGTAGCCGTCCCCTCGCCGTCTTCCTCTTCGGCAAAGGCCGGGGCGGCCGTTGTGACCGCCACCACTGCCGCCAGCAGCACAGCCCCTATCCGGGTAATCCAGTTGTGTTTCATATGTCTGTGCTCCTTTTGTGAGGTTAATTGGTCCAGGTAGCTTCCCAACCGGGAGCATACAGATTCACCAGAGAACCGGCTTCTTCCTGACGGTAAGCATTAAATGTCAGCGTGAGTTTTTGTCCACTATTTACCGTATTACTAGATGCGTCAGAGATGCTACCATCACTAAAGAAGGTGATCGTATCTCCATGTCGGGCTCCTGAGAATTTCAAGGTGATGGTGGAACCAATTTTTGTTGGAGTTACTTTCAGCTCATCATTTCCTGCGATTGCTAAATGATCATCTAAAGTATCCGATGTTAACTCAATCAAGTTCTTTTTGCCACTTGCATCTGTCTGCAGAACATAAATTTTTTCGCTGAAATTGATATTGATGCTTCCCTTGTAGTAATAGTAGTTCGGTTCGTGATTTCCCCACGCACCCGAATTGATCAAAATATTATAGGAAATACTTGAACTCGTTGCATTTTTCCAACCTGCGTTTTGGTCTGTAACGTTATTGATCCCATTAAACTCAGGCGGAATATTATCCGGCTTGTGCACATTGGAAACTGCCTTGAATCCATAGACAGAACCTTGCGCATTTCGTGCGGCAGCTAAGAAATAATACTGCGTTTCAGGCATCATATAGCCTTCACAGTCGATGTCTTCTGAAATCGCACCAGTCATTGTTTCATTTCCACGTTTGGCAGGCTCATGACCGGTTTCGCTCTGAGTGCCTGTGATGTACGCTAACACCTCATTATAGATCTGCTCGCCTGCGTAAACATCAAAGATAGAACGATTGTCTTCATTGCTCATATTAGTAAGCAACACATCCAAAACCGTAGGTGCTGTTATACTTGGCAGCCGGGTCGTAACCGTTTTATCATAACTGCTCAAATTTTCCGAATCTACAAAATTCCTAAAGGTTTGATTAAAAACAGATACTAAGGAATCGTTGGCGTACAGTGCCCAATACATCAGCGAATCCGTTGTGGTGGTTGCAATAACCTCAGGGCTCTCTTCTCGCAAATTTACAATAGGCGTCGTTACATCTTTGGTTGTAAATTGGAATAGATACACTTTGGAAAGGTTGGATGACTCACCCTTTAATACAAAGTAGGCAAAGTAAGTGGTTTCAGGTTCCAGGCCATTTACCACAATATCCTCTTGCACAGTCCCAACCGTCGCTTTTCCATATTTCACCCTGGGAGTATTAAACTTTTGGCTGAAAATTTCCGTATTGGTGGGTTTACTCAAAGTAGGACAGTCCTCAATATCCGCTCCCTTTGTGGGAACTGTATTCAAGTCTGGATATTGACCGTTATTGTCTGTAGTGGAAAGTACGGGTGTATAATCCCCGCCAGAATTTTTCAGAATCGGCGCCAGTACATAATATACTGTCCCCTGCCGGTTTAACTGGAGCTGCATTGTCACTAAAGAGTCACCTGCAACAAAATTGGGGTAAGGATAATTGAAGGACGGCACTTTGGTATCACTGAACTGTTTGGAAACAGAGAAATTCTCCGGATCGCCAATGGATTTCACACCGCCATCAGCCAAACCTTTGTCAATAGAATTCTGCCAATTCGTAACCGTAATCGAGTTGGCCAAGTTGCCCACATCGTTTAAAGAGCCGGCGGGCATAGTGACATCCATGGTTACCATGTCGCTCCAAGCAGAAGGATCATCATCGATTCCTACCCGTGTCAGCGAGATAGCATATTCATAGGTGGTACCCTCCTTCAACTGGCTCAGTTTGGGGAAGGTGGGATTGGAAGATGTTTCTCCAATCATTCGGATACTCTGGCCGACCTTTTCCCCGTCCGGGTTCAGCTCTGCTTCACCCAGATCATACCAGCCATTTGTATCCTTTTGAGTTATCTGCTTGCTAGTCGCCATAGGATCGTCAACAGGGTTTCCGTCTGCGTCCGTAGCCCGGGCGTACACCCTGAATTTGATGACGCTGTTGGACCACAGGAAAATATCGTAAACAATGGAATCCTGCACGGTGCCTGTGGAAACAGGGTGCACTTGGAAGTTCATGTCTACCCGGACTGCTTTGTTATCCGAACCGATAGGCCCGTCGGTGATTCCCTCTTTGTACAGGTACGCTTTGGCGAACACCGTGGTGAAGTCCGGCAGCTGAGTCTGGGTCATGGCATTGTAGTTGTTGGAAGTATCGGTGATATTGCTCAGCTTGAAGTAATACGTGCTGCCGCTGGTCAGCTTGACGGCCTTGTTGGTTTCAAACACCAAAACCGTCTTGCCGTCGTCCATTTCCACTTTGACTTCGGAATAGTCCACCCACTGGGGCTGGCTTGTGCCATCGCCGGTCTTATCAGCCACTGCCGTATGGGGGTATTTGCTCTTGTCGATCAGCTGGACGTCCTTTTTGATCAAATCGCCCAAGGTGTTCTTTTTCGCTTCGCGGTCCGCATCCGTCAGGCTGGTATCCTCGGATTCCTTGTACAGGTCATAGAACACGGTACCGTCCTTATCCTGCACGCCCTCGCTGAACACAACCCGAATATCGGTGTCGGGCATCGGCTCCTTGCCGGCCTCATCGCCTGTCTTGGTAAATTCCTGCTCGGCAGTGGGCGGCACGGTATCCAAGGTGTGGATGGTGATCTTCTGCACGACGACAGAATAGTTCCCAGCCTTATCCTGGGCAACGTAATACAGGTCATAGCCGGTCTGCTTCTCCAAACCGGTGATGTTGAGGGTGACTTCCTTATTGGCGCTGGACACACTCACCTTGCCAGACTTCAAAGCATTGATGCCGGAAGCCACCTGCAATTTCGCCTCGAGACTGTCCAGGGTGGGCGGGTCGCTCTGGCCGGACATGGGCTTGGGATAGTCCTCACCCTGCTTCACCACGGCCCAGTAAATGGTACCGGGCTCGTTCAGGGACGCCGCCAGGCCCACAGATGTCTCCTTGATGGAGTTCACGGTGGGGCCGCTGACAAACACAGGGGGCGTTCCGTCCACCGTGGTAAAGGTCAGCTTCTTCACGCCGGAATTCTGACCGCCGTCCGCGTCGATCAAGCACAGGTACAGGTCATAGCTTACCAGTTCCTGCAGCTTCTGGTTGTTCACATAGAACAGGTCGATGACGTTCTTTGTCACGTCCCGGACACCATACCCCAGGTTGCCGCTGAGGGAGCCTGACTTGAAGTCAGCCACGGTGGGAGCGGTGCTTCCCTTGGGGAACAAGGCGTAATACAGCTGGCAGGTCTTGCTGGACATGACCGCCACCTGGCCTGCCTCATTGGTGATCTTGGACATGTAGGGATATCCGGTGGTGAACTTGGGCACCGTGTTGTCCGGCGTGGTGAACGAAGACACCTTCACAGGGCTGCGCTGCCCACGGTTATCCACCGCGATGGCGGAAAGGTAATAGGAGCCGTCAGAGGTCAATCCCGACAGCTTGGCGGATTCTTCCGTATTGGAAGCGTCCATGGAAATGGATCCGCTCTTCAAAATTTTCCCGGAATAAGCCGGGGGCTCGATCAAATCGTCCTCGCTGACAGAACCGTCCGCCAGAGAACTGAGGGCCCAATACACGGTGGCCTTCTTATTGGTGCTGAACACACCGTCCGCCGACGTAGGCGCCACGTTTTTGGCCACAGGATACCCCGCCAGCAGTCTGGGATCGGCAGAGGATTCATTGGCCGCCACGCTGTCCATGGTTTCCCCGTCCACTTCGGCGGTGATGCCGGGCCGTACGGTAATGGTGTCGGGCAGCATTTCAATGGAGCAGCCAGGGGCATTCACATTCACGTGGCTGATGTCGCCCTCACCGTTTACGGTGGTGCCCACGTCCAGGTTCAGCTCCCCAATGCTGGCGCCGTTATTGATGGTCAATGTGGAATCGGTGGCCAGCTCGTCGATGGTCACTTTCTCCGCCGGGCCCTGGGCTATGACCAGCTGGGAACCGGGCGTCATATTCAACACTTCTTTGATGTTGCCCGCCACTTGCAGCTGGGTTCCGTCTTCCCCATCCAGCTCCATGTACTTCAGGCCATAGCCTGTGGGGGTCACATCCTCTATGTAAGCGTCGGTGCGCACACTGGTAAAGTCAATGGTGGTATCGCCTTCCGCCCGCAGCGTCACGAACTGATCCTTCAGGCTGTCCACGATCAGCTCGTTGGCCTGCACGTTCCGCAGGATCACACTGCTGTCGCCCTTGTTGCTGGCGCCGGCGCCGCTGACGATGATCCGCCCCAGCACGGTGACGTTCTCCAGCAGCACGTCGCCCAAGCCTACGCCGCCGGTCAAATACAGGTCGCCGGCGATAACCGTATCCTTCAGCTGTACTCCCGGCACGGAAATCAGCACGTTGCCGTACACGCCGCCCAAGGTCACTTCACCCGGGGTATTCACAATATTGCCAAGCGCCTTCACGATAATGCAGGCAGCTTCCCCACGGCTGATGTTGTTCTGGGGACGGAAGGTGCCATCGGGATACCCGCTGACCACGCCCGTATCCGACGCGATCTCAATGTAGCCCTTGCTCCACTCGCTGAAGGTACGGCTGTCGGTAAAGCCCAGCACTTCGCCCACACCGGGACGGTACATCAGGTTTTTCCCCAGCATCACCATGGCTTCTTCCCGGGTAATGGACAGATTGGGGGAAGCCGTGGTCTTGGAGGTGCCGTACAAGTACCCCATGTTGTAGGCGATGCCGATATCGTCGGCATACCAGTCGCTGCTCTTCACGTCTTTAAAAGGCGTGGAGCCTGTTTCCGTATAGCCAAAGGCCCGGTTGAGCATGGTGACGAATTCCGCACGGGTGATATCCCGGTCGGGTTCCAGGTTGCCTTCCAGGTCGCCCCGCATGACGCCCCACTGCACCACTTTTTGCAGATAGGCGTCCATCCAGCTGGCAGCCTGGGCCTGGGTTTGGGTTTCCACCAGGGGAATCCCGCCGCACAGCAGCGTTACCGCCAGAACCAGCGCCAGAAGCCGCCGGGCAGGTTTTTGAATTGAGCAAATCCACTTCTTCATAGCTTGTTTCCTTTCCTCCTGCTTGCTGATTGATCTTCTACGCCTGGCGCCATCGCTGGCCGGCTGCTCAACTGTACGGAAAACACCGCTTCCCGTATCATCATTTCTTCTTCGTGA
Organism: Clostridiales bacterium; assembly: GCA_019416395.1. Taxonomy (GTDB): domain Bacteria; phylum Bacillota; class Clostridia; order Oscillospirales; family Acutalibacteraceae; genus Acutalibacter. The sequence goes on along the minus strand of DXXH01000027.1, from coordinate 15,370 downwards.
CACAAATTGACAAACTTGGCCTGGTACAGGGGAACCTCCCCAATGTCCGGCCGCCTCCGGAGAATCTCACAGGTGACCACCAGCGGCAAGGTGGTGATGGGAATCACAATCTCCGCCAGCTCCCCCTGCTGCAATTCCTGGCCGCAGAAGAACGCCACTCCCCCGCAGCTCAAGTCCAGGGACTCCACCACCCGCCGGCCTTTCCACTCCCCGGTGACCGGGTAGAGAAACGTGGAAAAGGATACCGGCATACGCAGATTCTGCCGGGCGTCCTTCCCCAGGGCCCGCAGCCGTTCCAGCACCAGGCAATCCCCGTCCCGCTGCAAGATCCGGCCCAGCAGCCCGCTGGCGTCTTCCGAGGCCCCGATCAGCTGGATCACCTCATGGTGGAGCACGTTCACCACTTTTTTATCCAACACCCGCACCCGGAAATAATGGGCGTCCGGGAACTGTTCCAGCCGGCCATAGGCCAGAGGTTTATCCCGGCTGTCCAGAATCAGGTACCGGTTCTCATCGTCTTTCCGATTCACTCTACCGCCTCCTTACCAGATCCCGTTTCCGGGCTGTCTTCCCGCTGATTGGGGTCGAATTTCAGAAAATACAGGTAAATTTCCACGATGGCCTGATACAGCTCCTCCGGGATCTCCTGCCCCAAGCGGAGCTGGGCCAGCACCGTGGCCAGGGAATCGTCCTCGTAGACCGGCACGCCGCTGTCTGCGGCCACCTCCACGATCTTTTCCGCCATATATCCCATGCCCGAGGCCACCACCACCGGAGCGGCATCCCCAGGGCCATATTGGAGCGCCACCGCTTTCCGGGCGCCGCCCCCAGCCTGCTGGGTTCCGGCCTGAGCATTTTTTTCTATGTTTTCTTCAGACTTTGACATCGACGCTGTTCTTCCCTTCAAAGATTTTTGGGAATACCTCGGTGATGGTCACCGGCCGCATCATCTGCCGGGCCACTACCTTGGTGGGGGTCAGCCCATTGCGGGTCAGGATCTCCGACACGCCCTTCTCAATCCGCTTGGAAAAAGCCGACACCTTTTCCGGACAGGCGATCTGGATCTCCACCTCCCGGTCCCTTGCCAAAAGCACTATGTCAAACAGCCCCAAGGACTGTATATCCATCTTTAACAGCAGCTTCGCCGCCCCGCCCTGCTGGGCGCCTTCCTTTTTCTCGTCCCCGTCCGCGTCCGGGTCCACCCAAAGCTCGGAAAACAGCATGCGGCCGTCCAGCTCCAGGGGGATCAGATAATGGTTCAAGGGCATGTAGACGCTTTCGTTCACCAGCATGGCCTTCACCAGCTGCTGGAACATCTCCTGCACCTGAGCGTCTCCCTCGCCCCGCATGGCTCTGGCCGCGGCGTCCGCCAAATGGTTGGCGTACTCCGCCGCTGGGGAAGACGGGTCAAACTGGCTCCGGCGAAACAGCGCCAGCAGGGATTTATCGTCGATCTTCCCCAGCTGGTCCTTCAGCGTGCCGTACCCGGTCAGCCGGTGAAAGGCTTGCAGCAGGTTTTCTTCCGAGCCGTTCTCGTACCGGGCCATGTCCAGGGTCAGCAGGGACAGCAGCATCCGGGCCGTGCCCATGTCGTGGGTCTGGTTCACGTAGTTGGCCATGTGGGGGAACACCTGCTGCCGCAGCAGCGCCAAATTCCCCGCCCGGTCCCCGGCGGCTATGCCGTTTTCCAGCTGGGCGGTCAGCTCTAACAGCCGTTGGGCCCAGCTTTTCGGCATGGCGTCCGCCATACCCCGCAGGTTCCGCAGCAGGTTGGCTTCCAAATGGGACGTGGACGAATAATCGGCGTAGCTTTTTAAAAATTGCAGGATATCCGTCTGCACCCCCTCGGAAGCCGCCCGCTTATAGGCGTTTCGCAGCAGGGCAAACAGCACCCCTTTATACCGGGACCCGGTTTTGAACTGGTCGGTGAGAAACTGCAGCAGCTGCCCCTGGTCCATTTGGAGCATTTGCAGGATCTTGGACATGTCTTCCGCGATGCCCTCGCTCATGCCCGAGGAAACCACCGTCCCCATGCGGAACAGCCCCGAGAGGCTTTCCAGCATGCCCGGGGCTTCTTTCAATCGCTGTAAAAAAGTCTGGAAATTGGAATCGTACCGGATCTTCCCATCGCTCAGGGCTCCGCTGTCCTGCTGCTCCGTCCGGCCGTCCGGCCGTATGACCCGGTTGGGGTCCGCCACGTTTTGAATCTGGGTATTCTCCGGGGATACGGGTAAATTTCTATTGGTAACGGCGTTATCATAACCCGGTACCGGGTTAGTCGCCCCCAAAACTTCAGCCATTCTTCACACCTCTGTGACAAATCTTACCATGTACTACTTATTTTTTCTTTCCGCCTGCCGATAATCTATAGTAGACAACATAGTAAGGCGGTGTATTTTATCTTATGGATAGCGGCAAAGATATTTTAGACGCTTATATTTTTGAAACCAATTCGCTGCTGGAGCAGCTGGAAAACATCGTTCTCGAAGCGGAAAAAGTGGACACTTTTTCGGAAGACAACGTCAACGAAATCTTCCGCATTATGCATACCATTAAAGGCTCTTCTGCCATGATGGAATTCAACAGCCTCTCCACGGTTGCCCACCACATCGAGGACCTGTTCTTCATCATTCGGGACAAATCCATGGACGTGGTGCCTATGGACGACCGGCCCGCCCTGTTTGACCTTCTGTTCCAGGCCATCGATTACTTCCGGGGGGAAGTGGAAAAAATAGAGACCAATCAACCCCTCAGTGATACTATCGACAGCATCCTTGAAAATATTAATAGCCTGATGGCTAAAATTAAGGGCGAAGCCCCCGCTTCTGCCCCGGCTCCCGCCGCTCCCGCTCAGGGCGCTTCCGCCCCGGCCCAGGCGGCTCCGGCTCAGGCCCCTGCCGGGGATTCCCCCGCTTCCGCCGCCGGATTCCCCCACGAACTCCACGTGATCTTCGACCAGGGCTGCGGCATGGAGAACCTCCGGGCCTTTATGCTGGTCAACTCCATCCGGGATTTCTGCCCCGAGTCGGATTTCACCTTCCAGCCCGCCGACGTGGAAACCAATCCCGCCACTTCCGAGCAGATCATCGACAAGGGCTTCTACCTGTGGTTTAAATCGGAAGAAGCCCGGGACAACGCGGTGAAAATCGTCACCTCTTCCGGGTTTGTCCAGTCCTACCAGAGCCAGGACCTGGCGCCTCAGGCTCCCGCGGAAGAGCCCAAAGAACCTGCCGCCAAGCAGGCCGCCCCTGCCGCTCCGGCCGCTTCCAGCTCCAAACCCGCCCCCATCAAGAACGCCACTCCTCCGGCCACTGCCGTCACCCAGCATCCCAAGGAGAGCCTGATCAGCGTCAACCTGTCAAAGCTGGACCAGCTGGCCGCCGTGGTGGGCGAAATCGTCATCACCGAGTCCATGGTCACCGCCTCTCCCGACCTGAAAGGCTTGCAGCTGGACCGCTTCACCAAATCCGCCCGGCAGCTGCGCAAGCTCACCGATGAGCTTCAGGACGTTTCCATGTCCCTGCGCATGGTGCCTGTTTCCGCTTCCTTCCAGAAGATGAACCGGATCGTCCGGGACATGAGCAAAAAGCTGAACAAGCGGGCAAAGCTCACCTTGGTGGGCGAGGACACCGAAGTGGATAAGACCATTGTGGACAGCATCGGCGACCCCATCATGCACATTGTGCGGAACTCCATGGACCACGGCATCGAGGAAAACGAAGCCGACCGGATCGCCGCCGGCAAGGACCCTGTGGGCGAGATCATTCTCTCCGCCAGGGACACCGGCAGCGAGGTCATCATCGAGGTCAAGGACGATGGCCAGGGCGCCAATCTGGACGCCGTTCTGAAAAAGGCCATCAAAAACGGCCTTGCCTCTCCCGACGCGGACTACTCCCCCAAGGAAATCCTCAACTTCCTCATGCTGCCCGGCTTCTCCACCAACACGGAAGTCACCGAGTACTCCGGCAGAGGCGTGGGCATGGACGTGGTCAAGCGCAACATCGAAGAAGTGGGCGGCACAGTGAGCATCACCAGCGAAGCCGGCAAGGGCATGACCACCACCTTGAAAATCCCCCTGACCATGTCCATTATGGACGGCATGGAAGTTTCCGTGGGCGACTCCATCTTCACCATTCCCATCAACAATATCCGCCAGAGCTTCAAGGTCTCCCCGGACGACGTGATTCACGACGCTGCCAACCGGGAGATGATCAAGTGTGTGGATAACTTTTACCCCATCGTCCGGGCCCGGGATCTTTACCAGTTGCAGGACGGCGTCACCGAAATCGGCGACGGCATCCTTCTGTGGCTGGAATCCGGGGAAATCTCCTACTGCCTGTTCGTCGATGAGCTTTTGGGCGAACAGCAGGTTGTGGTCAAGCAGTTACCCAGCTACTTGAACAACTTCAACATCAAGGCTTACGGCATCAACGGCTGCACCCTTCTGGGCGACGGCAGCATCAGCGTGATTCTGGACGTGGCCAATCTGTATAAGGCCGCCCATGGGGTAGGTTAACAAGAGGAGGCGTAACCCTTTATGGATACTATGGATACTTTAAACGAAGACATGATGTTTATGACCGAAGACCAGATGAGCAACTTGGCTTCCCAGCAGGAACAGACTGTGGTGGAAACCAAAAAATTCCTGATCTTCCTCAGCGATGAACTGAAAATCGGCGTGGCTGCCGAATATGTGGTGGAAATCATCACCAACCACTCCATCACCTACCTGCCTATGCTCCCCCCCTACGTGCGTGGCATCATCAACCTGCGGGGCCAGATCGTCCCCATTCTGGATATCCGTCTCCGCCTGGGCAAGGAGCCTAAGGACGATTGCCTGGTGATCGTGCTGAACATCGAAAATACCCAGATCGGCATTCTGGTGGACGCGGTGGACCAGATGGTGGATATCCCCAAGGACGATATCCTGCCTCTCCCCGCTCAGAGCAATCAAAAACTGGTTTCCGGCATGTGCTCCCTGCCTGATGGCTCCGGTACCATGCTGGTCTTGGAAGGAGCTCAAGTCATTCATGAGTAACGCCGAAAACCATTCCGGACTTTTTCGGAACCATACGGAAACTACGGGAACCCATCTACATCTAGGGGAAACCCACCCCATTTCCGGGGACGCCGGCGCAACCCACATGGATCCGGGGGAAGGCCATGATGATTTCCGGTTCGCCCCCCTGAGCATCACCGACGCCGATTTTCTTCGCCTGTCCCAATTCATGCAGAAAAATTATGGCATCGACCTGACGAAAAAGCGCCAGCTGATCGTGGGACGGTTGTCCGCTTCCATCCGGCAGCGGGGATACAAGAATTTCACCCAGTTCGTGGACCATATTCTGAAAACCAAGGACCAGAACGAAGTCACCCTGCTGCTCAATAAGCTCACCACCAACTATACCTTTTTCATGCGGGAAGTGGATCACCTGGAATATTTCCGGCAGAATATCATTCCCGAGCTGATCCGCCGCCATCAAAAAGACAAGGTGCTGGCCATTTGGAGCGCCGGCTGTTCTTCCGGGGAAGAACCCTACAACCTGTCCATGTACCTGTTTGATTACCTGGGCTCCCAGGCCAATCAATGGGATACCCGTATCCTGGCCACGGACATTTCCGCCCAGGCCCTGGAAAAAGCTCAAAAGGGCATTTACGATTTGCCCGAAACCATTCCCCCGGACTGGAAACGGAAATATTTCCGGCCTCAGCCCGATGGACGCTACCAAGTAGCGCCCAATGTGCGGAACAATGTGATTTTCCGCACGTTCAACCTGATGGACCCCATCAAGTTCCGCAGAAAATTCGACGTGATTTTCTGCCGCAATGTGATGATCTACTTTGACCAGCCCACCAAAGACGCGCTGGTACAACGCTTTTACGACGCCACGGTGCCTGGCGGGTACTTACTGATCAGCTACTCGGAAAACCTGGGGCAAAACGCCCCTTACCGCCGCCTGGCGCCCGCCACATTCCAAAAAGGAAGGTGATCGTACATGATCCCTGTCAATAAAGTCCGGGTAATGGTGGTGGACGATTCCATGCTGGCTCGCAGCATGATTATTAAAGGGCTTTCCGCCCACCCTCAGATCGAAGTGGTCGGCTATGCGGTAAACGCCCTAGACGCCAAAGCGAAAGTCCCCCAGCTCAAGCCTGACGTGATGACCTTGGACGTGGAAATGCCCGGCTTGAACGGCATTGATTTCCTCAAACAGTTTTTACCCACCCACCCCCTGCCGGTGATTCTGGTATCCTCTTTGAACCTGAAGGTATTCGACGCCCTGGCCGCTGGCGCGGTGGATTTTGTCCGGAAGCCTGAAAAGGAAGGCTATGAGGCATTTATACACACCCTGACCCAAAAGGTGCTGATCGCCTCCAAAGCCAAGGTGCATTTGCCCTCTACCTTCTTGCAGAATTCCGCAGCAGCTCACACAGCCACTCCCATGCACACCCATTTGGGGCCCCAGGTCCTCATCGGACTGGGCGCTTCCACCGGCGGCACCGAAGCCACCTTGGAAGTGATGAAGCGGCTGCCGGCGGACATTCCCGGCATGGTGATCGTCCAGCACATGCCCCCCGGGTTTACCAAGATGTACGCCGACCGGCTGAACAAGCTGTGCGCTATGGAAGTGCGGGAAGCCAAGGACGGCGATGAGATCCACCCCGGCCTGGCCCTGGTAGCTCCTGCCGATTTCCAAGCCAAGGTGATCCGTTCCGGCACCCGGTACACCCTTTCCTGCACCTACGGGGAAAAAGTTTCCGGGCACCGGCCCTCTGTCAATGTGCTGTTCCGCTCCATGGCGGAAAATGTGGCCTGCAAAATGGTGGGCATCATCATGACCGGCATGGGCGAGGACGGCGCCGACGGCCTTTTGGCCATGCGGAAGCGTGGCGCTTATACCATCGGTCAGGACAAAGATTCCTGCGTGGTGTACGGCATGCCCATGGTAGCCTATAAGAAGGGCGCTGTGGTGGTTCAGGCTTCCTGCGACAACATCGCCGGCGTGCTGATGCAGCACTTGAAAACCCTTTCCCTTTAAATCGGGAATATAAAATCTGGAATATTTTTTTCGAAATGACGGGTTTTTTCCCCGTCATTTCTTATTTTTACGGATTCTCCGCCGATATATTAAATAAGCTTGTAAACAAAACTCGTTTTTGAAAGTCCGGCGCCTGCCCGGCTTTTCGATTTCCCTGTGAAAGGATGTGAGATTTCATGCTGACTTCTTCCGGAGCCATCTCCAATATCAAACCTGCAAAAACCTACTTCTCCACCACGGAAAAAGAAGGTTTGACTCAGGTTTCCCATGAGCCCAGCTATGACTCTCTTACTATATCTTCCTCCTCGGAGGAAAGGAGCTTCCACATGCAGCTGGTCAGCCGCCTGTCCCAGGAAGTGCGCACCACTACCACCACCGGAGATGTCCAAAGACTCAAGCAGGAAGTCTCCTCCGGGCAGTATACCCCTGACCCCATGGCCATCGCCGCCCGCATGCTCTTTCTGAACCAGGAGGCGTAACATGGAAAATCAACAGCTGGAATATCTCTCCCTTTTGGACGGCCTGCGCAACAGCCTGGAACATCTCACCGAACTGGACCAGCAGAAAACCGCCGCCGTCCGCAAAGATGATTTGGCGGAGCTGAATGAGATTTTGAAAAAAGAGCAGGCCTTGTCCCTGTCTCTCCGGGGCCAGGAACAAAAACGCCTGAAGCTGGCCGAAGCTCTGGGGTTCCAGAACATTCCCCTGCGGCAGCTGCCCGCCAGCTATCCCGATTCCCTTTACCTGCGGGCCAAGGAAACTGTGGAAAATCTCAGCAACCAATATGAGATCTACCGCTGCGCCGCTGAGGTTGCCCGGAACACGTTGGAGTGCAACCTTCACGAGGTGGAAAAAGTCCTGGAGCAGATGGGTGGGGACGTTCCCCTGGGACCCGGTTATTCCGCCCCGGACATTGCTCCCCCGCCCGCTATGAAAACCGATTTCCGCGCTTAAATCCCTGAAGATGGGTTGAATCAATAAGGAGAATGATACTATGAGTTCTATCGGCACGTTCGGCGCGTTCACCACTGCCCGTCTGGGGATCTATGCCGCCCAGTTAGGGCTGAACGTCACCGGCAACAACATTGCCAACATCAACACCTATGGCTACACCCGGCAGGCCCTGGATCAGGTCAGCCTGCGCACTGGTTCCGGAGACCGTTACCAGTCTTCTTATAATATCCGCATTGGCAACGGTGTACTGCCAACAGGTGTTTCCCAGATCCGGGACCCCTATTTGGATATCCGCTACCGCACAGAGGCTGCCAGTGTAGGCGCTATGAACAGCAAGCTTTCCGGCTTAAATGACCTGGCTGCCATTCTGGACGAAGTGGCTGACGGTGACGAGCAGAACGGCTTGATCGAAGCCCAGCTTAGCGACCTGCTCACCGCTTTGCAGAACCTGTCCACCAGCACCGGTCAGGAAGAATTCGACACCCAGGTGAAATCCTCGGCAGAGGCTCTGGTGACTTTGTTCAACAGCTACGCCAGCCGCCTGGAACAGCTTCAGGAAAATACGGCGGACTCCTTCCAGGAAAACGTGGACAGCGTCAACAAATTGCTGGCCAATATCGGCGAGCTGAACGCTCAGATCCGCAAGAGCGACATCCACGGGGACAGCGCTTTGGAAATGCGGGACGAGCGGAACCGGCTCATCGACGAGCTGTCCCAGTACATGAAAATCGACGTGGTGTACTCCATGGAAGATTTGGGCGGCGGCGTGGAAGTGGAAAAGCTAACCATCAAGCTGGGCAACGCCAATCCGGACGCCGGCGTTACCACGGACAGCTCCACCCTGGTGGACGGCGCTTATTTCACCCAGCTGTCCACGAAAGTCCCCGAGCAGAATCCTGATTATCCTAATATTGATCCGAATAACCCCTATTTGGATAAGGGTGGGTTACCTACCAATGATCTAGAACAGGCTAACTGGGAAGACCTTCCCAACTATGGAATCGCATTGGAAGGCCTGCGGGATTCTAAGGGACAGCCTGACCCCACTGCCGCTTTGCAGAACATCATCACCTTGGACGACAACGACCTGTACGGTTCTCTGCAATCTATCCGGGAAATGCTCACGGAAGCGGGAGAATTCGCCAGCGCCGACACCATCAATAATGTGGACGAAAACGCCGCCACCAAACGGGGAATCCCCTACTACCAGAAGTCCTTGGACCTGCTGGCGAACAAGATCGCCAATGTGTTCAATCAGGCCAACCAGGGGTATATGGTCAATGAGAAGGGCAATTACATTGACAAGGACGGCAAAGAAATTGCCATGCCCGATGGCACGATTTTAAATAAAGATAAAACCCTTACAGCTGACCAAATGACAGAATTGGAAAAAAACGGTCAGAAAGTAGGCGGCAACCTGTTCAGCAACTCCGGCGATGGGGACGAAGGCACCGGTATTACCGCGGCCAATATTTCCGTCTCCCATTCCTGGTCCATTGGAGACGTGCACATTGTGTCTTCCTTCGTCAAACCCGACGGCTTGGACACCGGCAGCACGGATAACTCCAATATCCTGCACATGATCAGCCTGATGAACCAGAAGATGGATTACAATCCCAAACATCTGGACGCTGACGCCAACTCCAACCGGCTGTTCAACGGCACCTTCCAGGAAATGCTTACCAACATCAGCGGCGTGCTGGGCAACGATACCCGCAGCACCAACGTGATGCTGAACACCTACTATAACGCCGCTGTGGAACTGGATACCAGCCGCAGCTCCGTTTCCGGCGTGGATTTGAACGACGAAGCCACCAGCCTGATGCAGTATCAGAAATCCTATTCCGCCGCCTGCCGGCTGATGACCACGCTGGACCAGGTTTTGGATAAACTGATCAACGGCACTGGCACTGCCGGTCTGTAAAAGGAGGTCTTTCTATCATGATTCGTGTTACTACAAACGGCGTGCTGATGGGCTACCGCAACAACTTGATGCAATCCATGTCCACCCTCAACGACGCCAGAAATACCGTGCTGACCCAGCGGAATTTCAACTCCTGTGCCGAGGATCCCGCCGGCGCCACCCAGGCTTTCCAGCTGCGCCGGGCGTTCCTGCGCACCAGCAGCCAGTATACTGTGAGCAACTCTGTGGTACGGAAATACGAGGTGGCTTACAGCGCTTTGGACAGCGTGGAAAAATCCGTGGACAACCAGCAGAACAACTCCGCTTTCGCCGCCATTCTGGCCGGCCGCAACGACGCCACCGGCGCTGGCCGGAACGCCGTGGGCCAGGAACTGACCCAGCTGGCGGAAAGCATTGTGCAAACCATGAACAACAAATACGGGGACAACTTCACTTTTGCCGGCGCTGACGGCTTGAACGTCCCCTTTGCTTGGGAAGAAGTCGACGGGGAAAAGGTACTGACCTACCGTGGGATCCCCGTAGACGCCCAGGACGGCTCTGCCGACCTGGAAAAGCTGGATTATCTCAGCGGGGAATCCACCTATGTGGACATCGGCTTCGGCTTGCAGGAAGACGAAAACGGAAACCTGATCGAGTCCAGCGCCTTTAACTCCGCCCTGGTGGGGATCAACTACCTGGGCTATGGGGTGGACGAACAGGGAGATCCCAAAAATATTGTTTCCATCATCTCCCGCATGGGTGAGATTTTGTCCAATTGTTCCGAGGACGGCAAATGGGCCAGCGATACTGACCAAGAGGAATTCAACCGTCTGATCGATAAATTCAGCACCGCTTCTTCCGAGTTGAAGAAGAACTACACTGAGCTTTCCACCACAGCCAGCTTTTTGAAGAGCAATGAAAAACAGCTGGATACTACCGCCTCCACGTTAAACGAGCAGTTTTTGTCCATTGAGCAGGTGGATCTGGCGGACGCCATTACCTCTTTTTCCTGGGCGCAGTATTGCTATAACGCCGCCTTGAAGGTGGGCAACAGCATTCTGTCCCAGAGCCTGATGGATTACCTGAGCTGACAGGGAGTCCCTTGATTTCGGATTTATTTTATTTCAATAAATCACTACATTCTTTTGAGAAAGGAGCCGCTCGCTTATGTATCCGTTAATCGAGATCACAACTGTGCCTATCGAGATCGAGATGAAAGTGACAGACGCCAAGCTGGAATATACCCGCGGGACGGCTGATCTGGAGATCTCCCGAAACGATGGGGGCTTGAATATCCGTAGCCGTCCGATTCGCTTGAATCTGGATACGTTTGAGGCACGGAATTCCGTGGTCCCTACCGCTATGCGGTCTATTGAACAAAGCGCGCAGAAGGGCCAGCAGGCCGCCTATAACGCCACCGCTGTGTACGCCCAGCAGGGCCAGATACTTCTGAACGCCCGGATTGGCCAGGAATTGGTCACCCAGTTCGCCGCTGACGCCCAGGCACAGAATGTGAAAACCAATGTGGGTTTGCAGTTTCTGCCCTCTACAGGGCCGCAAATCTCCTGGACACCTGGGGAAATGACCATTCACTATGAGATGGACAAATTGAACTTCGACTGGCGTGTGAACCAGCCCCAGTTCAAGTTCACCCCCGGCGACATTGAGATTTCCGTAAAACAAAAACCCGATGTGGTGATCAAGTACGTGGGCGGCGCGCTGTATGTGCCGCCGTCTGCCGATCCCAATTATGAGCCTGAGGATGAAGGCTGACAGGAGGAGCCATTTTGAAGCTTCGCACCAAATATTTCGGCGAAATCGATTACGAGACAAATGAGCTGATTACCTTTCCAAAGGGATTGTTCGGCTTCGAGGAGGAACACGCCTTTTTGCTGATCCCCTTCCAGCCCGGCGATCACACCCTTTTCTGCCTGCAAAGCGCCCAGACCCCTGGCCTGGCCTTTGTGATGATGGATCCCTTTTCCCTTTCCCCTGCCTACGCTCCTGTGCCGCAGCAGGTGGAACTGGAAGCTTTAGGAGTACAGAACTGCGAGGAGCTTTCCTACTACACCATGTGCGTGGTGAGGAACCCGGTTGCGGAAAGCACGGTCAATCTCAAATGCCCCGTGGCGATCAACCCCCACACCCGGGTGGCCCAACAGGTCATCTTGGACACCGACGCCTATCACATGCGCCACCGCCTGGCGGAATTCCGTCCAAGGGAGGTTGTTCCATGCTGATCTTGAACCGGAAGGCCGGCGAATCCCTGCAAATCGGCGAAGACATTACCGTCACCGTGGTTTCGGTGGACGGCAACCGGGTCAAGCTGGCTATCTCCGCCCCCAAAAGCGTCCCTGTCCTGCGGCAGGAATTGATCGCCGCTACTACTATTGCCAATCAGGAAGCCTCGAAGGAAGAATCGGACCCCGCCGAGCTGCTTACCATGCTCCACTCCGTATTCGAACCGGAAAAGCCTTCTGATCTATAAATTTTTCAGAAAGGTGTGATGTCACTATGATGGATTCCATCGCAGCTATGGCAACCAGCATGAGTTCCGCTGAGCTTTCTGTGAACTATTCCACCGCCGTGACCAAAAAAGTCATGGACACCCAGGAATTGGCTGCTCAGGAATTGATGAAGATGATGCCCCAGTCCCCGGCCCCCGCCAAGGGTCAGTATATCGATGTTTACGCCTAAGGGCGTGCCGGAAGGTTTTTTATAATTTTTTTCGGCAATCTGTTATTTTTATCTTACGTCAGACGATATAGTAAATGTCGGAAGTTTTTTCCTCTCTCTTTTACAGGCCTGGAAGTGAGAGGAAAGGACGACCGTCCATTTATAAAAACGCCAAAGTAAGGATGCTTTGGTTCAATTTTTAAGGAGGAAATTCTGTTATGCGTATTCAACACAACATTATGGCAATGAATGCCTATCGCAACTACACCAACAACACCAACGCTCTGTCTCAGAACCTGGAGAAGCTGTCTTCCGGTTACAAGATCAACCGCGCTGGTGACGACGCTGCTGGTCTGGCTATTTCTGAGAAAATGCGTGCTCAGATCTCCGGTTTGGAGCAGGCTCAGGACAACGCTAAGAGCGGCAAGAACCTGGTGAACACCGCTGAAGGCGCTCTGCAGGAAGTCCATGATATGCTCAACCGTATGGTTACCCTGGCTGACCAGTCTGCCAACGGCACCTTCGACAACGAGACCGACCGTGCTGCTCTGCAGGACGAAGTTGACCAGCTGATGGACGAAATCGACCGTATCGCTGATTCCGCCAACTACAACGGCATCAACCTGCTGGACGGCTCTCTGGCTGCTTCCAACGTGTCTGGCGTGGGTGTCACCGATGTGGCTGCTACTGCTTCTAGCGCTACTATGGAAGCTTTTGCTCCTGGTACAGGTAGTTCTGTACCTGCTGATGGTGATACCTTTGAGTATACAGTTTCCTGGGAAGACAGCGACGGAAATGGTTATTCTACCACTGTCAGCCTCAAATATGACAAGACAAACAAGACATTGCTTGACAAAGATGGGAATGTGTTAAGCGCTGTTGCAAACACTACTACAAGTCCTGCTGCTGCCGAAATTGGCGGCGCTGTCATGAAGGCGTTGCAGAGCGATAATAAGCTGACCAGTGCGTTCACCATTACTTCTAATGCTGGTGCTCTTACCTTTAAGAGCAAGACTACTGGTGCCGACGCTCCTAAGATTACATCGGCGCTCCTCACTCCTTCTGCACCTAATCATTTTAAAGGCGGTGCAATTAACGGCACGGTGACCGAGGGCGCTGACGCTACTCAGCAGCTGGATTTCAGCAACGTGAGCGTTGTGACATCTACAGCGGATGCCACTGAAGATGACGTTTTCACCATTGGCGGCAAGAAGTTCGTGTTCGCTGCTAACAACGCCACCGTTGACAAGTTCGCCAACCTGGACAGCGACGTGACCGTGATTGCACTGTCTGGTACTAGCTATAACGCTACAAAAGACGCTGCTGACGTGGCTGGCATTTTGTCTCGTGTCACTGGTTTGGACATTAAAACGAGCGGCAATGATGTGGTATACAATGGCAGCGACCTGGCCACCAAGGGCAACGGCTTGACCCTGCAGATCGGCGACACCAGCGACGATTTCAACCAGCTGACTGTTTCCATTCAGGATATGCACGCTGCTTCTCTGGGCATTTCCGGTATTTCCGTGGCTGACCAGAAGAGCGCTCAGGCTGCTGTGGACGTGATCAAGGCTGCTATCAACACTGTGTCCAGCGTGCGTGGCACTTTGGGTGCTGCTTCCAACCGTTTGGATCACACCATGAACAACCTGTCTGTGATGACCGAGAACATTCAGGACGCTGAGTCCACCATCCGCGACACCGACGTTGCCGACGAGATGATGGCTTACACCAAGAACAACATCTTGGTACAGTCCGCTCAGGCTATGCTGGCTCAGGCCAACCAGGTGCCTCAGGGCGTTCTGCAGCTGCTCCAGTAATCTGGTTTATCTCAGAAATTACCTATTCCCAACTGATATGAAAGAAGGCGGGGCGGGCATTGGGCCCGTCCCGTTTTTCTTTATTTTTCTTACGAGGTGACCCCACATGGAAACAATAGAAATCGCCCGCAGACTGGCCCAGCTTGGAAAGAAAGAGGAAGCCATCAAGGCGTTTGAGCTTGTATTACACGAACACAGCGGGAAAAATCCGCTTTTGGAATTGGAAGCGGCCAATTACATTTTTTTTGAAAAAGGCGATTATCGGGTGGCGTACACCACATTTGTATCGTTGTACAACCGGGGCCAATTTCAAGGGGAGCTGATGGAGCTGATGCGCCAGGCGTTTTATGAGCCCAACCTGGCGGAGCAGCGGAACCGTTACCGCACCAACTGCACCCGTCTGGGGAAGTACCCCTATTTGTTCCGGAAGGATTTTCCGGAGTTTGACCAATTGCCCATAGAATTTTTTCCCTTTGATGACAACGGGTATATCCCTTACTATAAAGCGGAAAACCGGTTTGGTGAGTACGTAAACTTGAACCACCCCGTCATTGACCGGTACTTTTTCAAAGACCTGGAAAACCCGGTGCTGGCGGACGACGTGTATTCCCAATACCAGCTGGAATACTTGAATGACACTGTGCGGGAAAGCATGTGGGTGGGCAAGGAGAACCACATTTATTTGCATTACACCCAGTGGGAAACTTTCTGCGCTTATTTGAGCTGCCTGGATTTCCGGAAGCTGTTGGAAAACAAGAAGTTTGTGTTTTTGATGGAAAATGAGATATCCCAATACCCCATTGATTTTAAAGAGCGTTTTGGGATCGATTACAGCCAGTATCCGGTAAAACCCTTGGGAATTAGGGAGATCAACCGGCTGATTTGGCACACCCAGCTTTCCACCCACAACGGCGGCGACTTTTTCAACGAGATCTTTTACGGACACCCCAATCTGCTCACCTATGAATCCATCATAC
>DXXH01000026.1:29578-29998 GCA_019416395.1 Clostridiales bacterium | reverse complement strand
TTATAATATGGTTATACGGTCTGTGCAAGTCCCATTTGTGGAAAATGTAGGTGGAAACGCATATAATATTTTGTAAAAATAGGTCAAATTTTAACGACTTTATGGAATTATTTCATTTTTAATAAATGTTTTGCCAGGAAACCTACAGAGCAAAAAAACACCCTGACGCAGGGAAGAACCTCTGTGTCAGGGTGTTTTATCAGGAGTTTTCCGGGGCTGCTCCTGGGGATCCCCCTTTCGGGGGACTTGCTCCCTCAGGCGGAGTGCCTTGGGGAAACTCCGGGGGTGTCCCGCCGGAGCCGGGGGCGGTAGCCTCCCCAGAGTCATTGCCGCCGGAGCCGGGGGAGGTAGCCTCCCCGGAATTGCTGCCGCCGGAACCGGGAGAAGTAGCCTCCCCGGAGCCGCTGTTGCCGGAATTGG
>DXXH01000026.1:0-29568 GCA_019416395.1 Clostridiales bacterium | reverse complement strand
GGGGCAGATTCCCCATCCGGAGAAAATTCACCGTTTTCAGGGGGCTGGGGCGCTTGGGAATTTTCTGGGGAATTTCCCATGGCGTTCGGGCCCCCCATGCCGCCGCCCATGGAACCCATGGCGGTAATATCCAGGGAAGAAGTGTCGATCAAAGCACTGCTGTCTTGGGATTGCCCTTCTGATGTGGACGGAATGGAGCCGTCCAGCTGGCCGTCAATGCTTTCTGCCCGGAGCAGACAGAATTCCCGCAAGGTTTCCACCCCGGACTGGAATTCCTCATAGTCGCAGAACTTGGTGGGATCCTCTTCCACGTAGGGGGAGATCAGTTCCACCACGGAGTTGAATGTTTCCGTGAAGTAACCGCTGTCAAAGTATTGGGAGATGAATTCCTGGAAATATTGGTGGTACAGCTGGGTGTATTCCTCGCTGGAAAAGATCCAGGAAAGCATGGGACGGGAATCCACCGTGCCGCCGGAGACAGGGGTATCAATGGGATAATTGACCAGGGACGTGGCGTCCTGGGCCCCTTGGAATCCCCCAAAGGCCAAGTTGTAATCCCAGGGGATCATGGAAAGCTGACCGTCTTCCTCATACAAATAATAGTTGTGAATCATGGAGCCGGTATAGCTGTCGAAGTTACAGACAAAGTTGTGTACCACAAAGTACCGCAGAACTTCCTCTACGTTTACCACATCTTCAATAGATTCCTGTTGGTTCAGCTGCTTCAGCGAAGCGATGAGCCGGTCTTTGTCGCTGTCGGTGATGTCGGTTTTGGCATTGTCGAAAATATTGGAATAGCTGTCATACTGGTCATCGGTATAAATCAGGGAAACATCGTCGCTGCCCATGGAACCGCCCATGCCCCCTGGTTTGCCCATTCCCCCGGCAAAATCCCCCGGGGGGTCCTCGCCTTCCTGGAACCCGCCCCGGTTTTCCCCGTTTGATGGGATTTCAGGGGGATTGCCGTCTTCCGGCAGGGTTTTGCTGTTGGGCGCCTCCTGTGTGGCGTCGGAATCCTCCTGGTCGGAAATCCAGTTGTCCATTTCAAAGTTTCCGCCATTCCCACGGCCGCCCCCCATGGTTTGACTGTCCGGTTTATAAAGTTCCCCGTAATCGCTGCCATAATTGCGTTCCAGAAAGGCTTCCTCTACGCCTTCCACCGCCAGATACAGCCCCCAGGGTTCCCCGTTGACCGAGATGAAAACAAAACTACACAGCGGGGCGTCCACCCCAAACCAGCCCATCATCTGGTAGGTGAGGTAATCCTTTAAATAGGTGTTGTCTTGAATAATGTTGTTCAGGCTGAGCTTATCCAGGCCGTAATAGCTTTTGGCGTTGTCGTAATGGTCGAACTCGATTTTGAAGCTGTAGCGGCCGTTGCCGTAATTGGCCACCTGGGTCAAGGAAGTGTTGCCTTTGGCGCGGATCCCTACATTTTTATAGCTTTCATTGTCGATGACCAGGGAGCAGAGGGTGTATTCCTCATTGGTGCAGGTTTCCAAGAAACCGTCCCAGTCGTCCATGACAATGTCGATGGTGTGGACAGAGCTGGTGTCGAACAGGCGGGTTTCATAGCCAGGGGTGGAAGAGGCGGCCTGGATACCCAGGCTTTCCCCATTCAGGAAGACGAAGGTGAGCAGCAGGGCGAACACCATGGCCACGCAGCAGATTTTATCGATGGATTTATGGGTTGACACAGGCTGCTCCCTCCTTTACCCCATATAGTCGCCATTGTAGCTGACCAGAACCGCGCTGGAAACACCGTTCATATCGGAGAGGATGTTGATAAAGTCGGTGCTTTCGTCTTTCATGCGCACTTCCACATTGAGCTCGATAGCACCTTGTTGGACAGTTTTGCTTTTGACCGCCATGCGCCGCACCTGTTTATTTAAGAATTCGGTGGCCATCACCTCGCTGTCGTGATCAGCGCAGCGGAGCACCACGATATAGGGGTTGAAGTGGGATTTCCGGTTGGCGAATACCAGAAGGAACAGGCCAATTACCGCGCTGCCGAACACGGCCAGAGGGATCATGCCGGCGGCCAGGACAATGCCTACGGCAATGGACCAGAACAGGAAGGCGATGTCCATGGGCTCTTTGATGGCGGTGCGGAAACGAACGATGGACAAAGCGCCCACCATGCCCAGGGACAGGACCACGTTGGAGGTGACCGCCAAGATCACCAGGGTGGAAATCATGGTGAGGGCCACCAGGGTCACTCCGAAGCTGGAAGAGTACATGACGCCGCCGAATGTTTTCTTATAGATCAGGAAGATAAACATGCCGATGGCGAAAGCCAGCACCATGGAAAGAACCATGTCAAAAATGGAAATGCTGGAAATGTTCTCGAGAAAGCTGGATTTGAAAATGTCTTGAAAGGTCATAGAATAAATTCTCCTCTGAAATAAAATGAAACAAGAATGGGAAAGGAAAGCTTAAAAATGGTTCAGCCGTACATCCGGCATACGGCGTATTTGGAAAAAGCGGACGTGCGGGTGTTGGGCACCTGTACCAAGTCTCGGATCACTGAGGGCAAAAAGGCGTCCCACTTCACCTCTAAGAGAATGGGGGCGTTCCGCACCGGTATGGTGACGCACTGGGGGTTGAGAAAATCTGTGCGTCCCATTCCGGTGTGCAGATCGTAATCCAACGTTACCCGCACATTCCCCGGAGCGAACACGAAAGGTTCCCTGGTGTAATCCACAATGGTTTTGGGCAGCAGCCCCTGGGAGTGGATTTTGTGATACAGCTCCCGCACCAAAGACTTTTCACTGTGGGCCAGGAGTTGAAATTCCCCAGCGGCCACGGCGCTTGCCTCTTCCAGGGAAAGAGGCGTTTGCTCCTTGTGGCACAGACCGTCCCACTTGCTCTTTTTCTCCAGCAGGATCAGGGACGTGTCCACGTTGTAGTAGCGGATCCGGAATTTTTCCCGGCCGTTTACGCCGTCCAATTTTTCCCGCAGAGCCTTGTCTGCCAGATTGTCAAAATACAGGCTGCGAATGCGATAGCAGCCTTGCTCCGCGTGAACGTCCCGTGCCATCACCGCCCCCAGCCGGGAGCGTAAGGCCAGGAAATCTCCGTATTGGATTTCATGTTTCCACTCGTGACGAAAGTCCATTTTAGATCTCCTCTCAGGTTATCTTGCCCGAGTATACCGGGTCAACCTTAGTCCTAACTTAGAACCCCGGCGAACATAAAAAAACACACGCCCGGTGCTGGTAGGCCGGAAAGCGTGTGTTTTTGGGTATGAAGAAGTGATTTTGGATTCTGGGGAAGGGTCAGAATACCAGGGTAAAGCGGATTTGCCGGTCCGGCAAGTACTGGGCCTGTAGGACGCCCTGATTGGCTACGGCAATGGATTGGGCCACCGCCAAACCAATGCCGTAGCCGCCGGTTTTCTGCGTGCGGGCAGAATCTCCCCGGTAAAAGCGGTCAAAGAGCTTGTCCGGCGGGACGTTGGGGAGCGTTTGGCAGGTGTTTTGCACACTCAGCCGTACCCGGCGTTCTTCCCGTTCCAGGCAGACCCAAACATTTCCCCCAGGCTCCGTGTATTTTACGGAGTTGTCCAGCAAAATGGAGAGGAGCTGTTCCATTTGGGCAGGATCAGCATGCAGGGAAATACCCGGCTGAATGTGCTGTTCCAGCGTAATTCCTTTGGATTCCATGGGCTGGGCGAACGTCCGGACTGCTTCTTCTGTGAGGGAGCTGAAGGGGATCTCCGCCATGGTGGGGGAAATGGCCCCCTCGTCCAAACGGGCTAGTGTCAGCAGGATTTTCATCAGTCCGCTCAGCCGCAGGGTTTGGTCTTTGATGTTTCGGCTCCACTTGGTTTGGCCGGTGTACAATTCCAGGGCTTCCACATTGGATTGGATAATGGCCAAGGGGGTTTTGATCTCATGGCCGGCATTGGTGACAAACTGTTTTTGCTTTTCCATATTCTCCACAATCGGACGTATGGCCCGGCGGGAAAGGAAAATCACCAGGATCAGCATCAATCCCCAGCAGGCTACTCCTGCGGCGCCGGACAGAAGAACCACCCGCAGATAGGAAAATTGTTCTTCCGAGGTGTCCAAAAAGACAGCGCTGACTCCCTGGCCGGAGAAGGAATCCCGGAACAGGTAGCGGAAGCGGCCGGTTTTTCCAGTTTCCTTGCCACTGAGGTAGGTTTCCGTAGCCAGCGTTTCAGCGGTGTCTTGGGAAACAGAGGAAGTGCGGGAAACGTCCACGTAGGTGATTTCCCCCTCTGAATCAAACCGCACCACGAAAAAATTCGAGGAGAGGAAAGTGTCATATTGGCTTTTTGGCCCGCCCAAAGGGCGTTCTGGCGGGGTGTCCGGAGGAGAAAAAGGGTTTTCCCCTTCCAGGCTCATGTTGGAGATCATTTCCAGTTTTCGCTCAACCTGGTTCCCCACAGCAATAACATTGGCCACATTGATGGCTCCCAAAAGGAACAGGATCAGGACTGTGATGGCCACCATGGCCGTGAGGACAAACTTTTTTTGCAGGGTGGGGATCATTCCGTCACCTCCAGGCGGTAGCCCACGTTACGTTTGGCGGCGATGGTCACGTTGGCGTCCAGGGCGGACAGGCGTTTGCGCAAATAGGAGATGTACACCCAAACCGTGCCCAGTTCCGCCTCAGTGTCATATCCCCACACCTTTACCAGCAGATCCTCGGTGGACAAATACACTCCCTTGTTCAGCATGAGTAGTTCCATCAGCTGGTACTCCAGCTTGGGCAGCACAAATGACCTGCCGTTTCCGGAAAGCTCATAGCTTTGCTGGTTCAAGGAAATGTTCCCGCGTTTGAGAATGTTGGGGGTGAAGGTTTCTTTTCTCCGCAGCATGGCACGTACACGCGCCAGAAGCAAGTCCATGGAAAAAGGCTTGGGCAGATAATCGTCCGCTCCCAGGTCCAGCCCCTGGATTTGGTCTTCCACTTCTCCTTTGGCGGTAAGGAGAAGAATGGGGGTGGTGCAGCCTGCGCCACGGAGTGTACGAAGCACTTCCAGCCCGCTCATTTTGGGCATCATGATGTCCAGAATGATGCCGTCGTAGGATTCCGCCTGGGCGTAGGCCAATGCTTCGGCCCCATCGTACACGGCGTCCACAATGTAGTTGTGGTAAGTCAGAATATCCACCACTGCTTCCGACATGCTCACTTCGTCTTCGGCGTACAACAGTTTCATGTGGCTTCACCTCTTTATAATAGGATAGCACTTCTGGCTTAATAGAACCTTAGAGCTTTGCTTTCAGTATACCAGAGTCGGAGTAGAAAATCGAATGAAATGAGAGTCTCTGTCATAGAAAAAGAATTGGCGGTTTCAAAATGGGAAAAATTAGAGGACACTATGGAATAATTTTTATAAAAAGTATTGACAAATACATGAGATTTGCATATACTTTGATTATGTTACCGATAACAGAACGGACGATTTTACAATGTTACCGGTATCAAAACTGAGTCAAAAGAAAAGGGGGAGCGGTTTTTGGATCATTTGGAAGGCAGCGTAACCATTGCCCAAATCGCCGAGATGGCAGGCACGTCCAAAATGACCGTATCCCGGGTAATCAATAAAAAGGGCAATGTGGCGGAAAAAACCCGCCGGCGGATCGAGCAAGTGATCCGGGAGACAAACTATTCTCCCAATGTATTTGCCCAGAGCCTGGCGACCAATAAAACCGGAATTCTGGGCCTGGTGGCCAGCGGGAAGAATTTCAATTCGGCAAAAGGGTTTCAGAACATTATTTTTGGTGTGGAAAACGAGGCCATTCAAGGTGGATACGACGTTTTATTCATGGCCGGGGCAAAGGGACAGGATCTCCTCAACCATATTCGTCCCAGCCTGGTGGAAGGCGTAGTGCTCTTTGGTGACCGTATGGATTCCCGTTTGGCAGAATATTTTGACCAGCGGGGAATTCCTTGGGTGGTAATTGGCAAGCGCGATTGGGGAACGTACAATCCCCCCTATTATTCCCCGGACTATTTGGACGGGTACCGGCAAGCAACCCGCTATCTGCTGTCGCTTCATCACCGGAAAATTGCCATGATCGGCGGTTTCTTGGATTTTGAGGCGGATTTGGAAAAATACAAAGGTTACTGGGCAGCTTTGGAAGAAGCGGGGATCGCCCGGGACGAAAGCCTGGAAATTATGGAAAACCAGTGGGACCGGGTAGCGCCTCTGTTGGAGGAAAAAGGCTGCACTGCCATGATTATCAGCGGACCGGCAGCCTGGGAACAGGTTTTCCGGGAGATTGTCCGGAAAAAGTACCGGATTCCAGCAGATTTTTCCCTGATTATTTCCGGCTTGGGTATCGAATACGAAGCGGTGAATATCCGCCAGCTGTTATGTGTTGGGGAAATTACCAGGCTGGAAATTCCCGACTATGAGATGGGAATCCAGGCGGTGCGTCATTTGTTCCGGAGCTTTTCCGGCGGGGAAGAGGAAAACCAGCCAGCGGAGCATTTGGTTCCCATGCAGTTTGTTTTGGGAGATTCTTGCCGGGAACTGTCTTCTCTGGAAAGTCCCGCGTAAATCTGCATACAAAAGAGCCGGCTTGGGAAGCGGTTCTTTTTACCGCAAAATGTTACCGGTAACATTTTGGTTGAAAGATGCGGCTTGCTGCATTTTTTCACAATAATCTATCCACTTTAATTTTTGGGAGGTATGTACGATGAAAGCCAAGAAAACCAAGTTAGCGGCACTGTTGCTAGCAGGAGCCATGCTGCTTTCCGCAGCCGGCTGTTCTGGCGGAGGAAATTCCTCGGTTCAGGAGAGCAGCAGCGCAGGCGGCGAAAGCTCCAGCGCAGGTGCGGAAACGTCCCAGACCTCAGAAAGCGAGCCCAAGGAAGAAATCACCCTGACCTTCATGACCAATGTGGGATCCACAACAGACGACAAGATCAAGCCTCTGGTGGAAGCCTATGAGGCAGAGGGCATTACCATCGATTATCAAGCAGTAGCGGGATCCACCAGCGATTATCAGCAGAAGCTGACCACTTTGTTTGCTGCTGGAACCTATCCAGATGTGCTGTATGTTCCCACGATCTGGACAAAGATGCACGGGAAATTGGGGATTGTCCAGTCTTTGGAAGGGAAAATCTCCCAAGATGTGCTGGACGATTTCAACGAAGGCCCCCTGGAAACCTGCATGTACAATGGGGAATTGGTAGGCCTGCCCATGAACAATGACTGCATCACCCTGTTCTATAACAAGGACCTGGTGGGAGCTGCAGGGGTGGAAGTGCCCGAAAGCTATGAAGATGCCTGGACTTGGGAAGAATTCCAAGCGGCGGCCTCTACAGCCAAGGAAGCCAGCGGCACAATGCATGGCATGGTGTTTGGCAGTGACTTTTCCATTGAACTGCCCTTCTTCTGGCAGGCTGGCGCTACCGTGCTCAGCCCGGAGCTGGACTCTGTGACCGTGAATCAGCAGGGAACTGTGGACACGCTGAACTGGTTCCGCACACTGGTAGATGAAGAGCTTTGCAGCACCAATATTTTCCTGGGCGTTGACGACGCGGAATCTATGTTTGTCAGCCAGCAGGCTCCCTTCTATGTGGCAAACTGCGGTTCCACAAGCAACCTGCTCACCACGATTGACGGGAACTTTGAACTGGGAGTCACCTATCTGCCCCAGAACAAGGAACATGCCAACAAGATTGGCGGTTGGAATATCGAGGTGCTCAAGGATAGCGAGCACGTGGACGAAGCCATTGCTTTCATGGAGTACATGGTATCCCCAGAAGTGATGAACGCATACTGCGAGTCCACCGGTTCCATGCCTGCCCGGCAGTCCGCTGCGGACAGCATTGAGTTTGGCAATTTGGATCCCTACGCTCCTTATTTCATTGAGGAAATCGCCAATATCCCTGAATTTGCCATTACCGACAGCGTCAATGAGGAATATCAGACTTATAAGGGTTTGATGAGCCAGGAATTCCAGAACTTCATTTCCAATCCCGACCAAACTGCGGAATCCGCGGCCGAGAATATGCAGGCTGCGATCGAACAGGCTCTGGATTTGGGCTGACAACATGGTAAAACCGTAAAAACAAATTCTATTTGTCCGTTTGATTGACAGTACCGGCTGCCGGGGCGGAGGCGAGTCTGCCCCGGGCAAGGCCGGGAATACTTTTGGGGTTATTTCAAAAATAAAGGAGAAGTGCTATGACGCGGAAACAGAAAAATTACAAGCTGCGGAAAAAACTGACGCCATATCTGTTTTTGCTGCCGGCGCTGTTGTTTTTTGGCGCATATCTGGTATATCCAGCCATTTACGCTCTTGTGATGAGCTTTTTCGATTGGGGAGCCACTGTGGAGACCCAGTTTATTGGTCTGGAAAATTTTTCCCACATGTTTTCAGACCACCTGTTTTACACATCGATTATCAACACCTTGATTTATGTCTGCGCGGTGCCATTCAAAGTGGTTTTAGCCATGGTATTGGCGGCGCTGCTTAACCAGAAAATCAAAGGCGAGGGCTTTTTTAGAGCGACCTTGTTTTTCCCATATGTGCTGTCCGAGGTCATCGTGGGCGTGATCTGGAAAGCGATGTTCAACCCCACCTATGGATTTATCAACACAGCCCTTTCTTGGTTTGGCCTGCCGGGACAGAATTGGCTGGCCACAGATAAGGCCATGTGGGTGATTATCCTGGTCAGCGTTTGGAAGGGGCTTGGTTCCAACCTGATCATCTACATCGCGGGGATTAAAGGGATTTCCCCCGACTACTATGAAGCGGCTTCCATCGACGGGGCGTCGGAACTGCAAAAATTCTGGTATATCACTCTGCCGTGCCTAAAGCCCACCACGATTTTTGTGGTTACCACGGCCATCATTGGTTCTTTCAACATGTTCGATATCACGTATACCATGACAAAAGGCGGGCCTGGAACGGCTACCCTGACATTTGTCCAGTACATTTACGATGTGGCGTTCACCCGGTTCCAGTTCGGGTATGCCTCGGCGTTGGCATTTGTTTTCTTTGTAGTGCTGTTTGTGCTCACAATTTTGCAGCGTAAGATTTTGAGCCAGGGAAGCGATACCGACTGAGGTGGATCGTTTAAGCGCGACAGCACCGGGAGCTGCCCGGTGTATTCTAAAGATAAAGGATTGATCCAAATGACGAAAGCGAAGAGCAGGTTTTCTTTGGGGCGGGTCCTTCTCTATCTGGTGTTGAGTTTTGCGGCTGCCACCATTTTTATTCCCTTCATCTGGGGCGTGCTGTCTTCATTTAAAACAGCCAATGAGCTTTCCCAGATCCCACCCAGCTTATTCCCAAAACAGATGGCATGGGAAAATTACACCCAAGTGCTTTCGGGAAGTGATTTTCTGCGCAACTATTGGAACTCGCTGGTGATCACGGTGGGGACCACGGCAGGGGTGCTGGTGGTGTGCAGCTTTACCGGATATGCCCTGGCGAAATTTGATTTCAAAGGGAAGACGGTCATTTTTCTGATCCTTCTGGGCACGATGATGCTTCCGGCCCAGCTGACCATGATTCCCGTGTTTATTCTGACCACGAACCTGAACTTGATCAATACCCATTTGGGAGTGATTCTTCCCGGGATAGCCAGCGCGTATGGGGTATTCTTAATGCGCCAGTTTATGATGACCATTCCCAACGAGGTGATTGAGGCAGCCCGGATTGACGGATGCGGGGAGTTGCGCATGATGTTTCGCATCGTCATGCCCTTGTCTTCCCCCATTCTGGCAACTTTGACCATTCTGACAGTGCTCAGCAGCTGGAACCAGTTCCTGATGCCCTTGATTTTGCTCAATTCTCCCGATATGGCCACGGTACAGCTGGCGATGAGCAACTATCAAAACGATTTTGGTCAGCAGCTGAACCTGTTGATGGCAGCATCGGTTTTGGCGGTGATTCCGGTGGCAATTGTGTTCCTGTTCTGCCAGAAATACATTGTGGCTGGAATTTCCATGGGCAGCGTCAAAGGTTAAGAGGGATAAGGAGGAGTGAGTTTCATGGAGACATTCCGGCTGGAACGGGATATTCCCGTAGAGGAAGGCTACGATGTGGCGGTTTTGGGCGGAGGTCCCGCGGGGTGCGCCGCAGCGGTTTCCGCAGCCCGGTTAGGCGCCAAGGTGCTCCTTGTTGAAGCGATGGGGTGTCTGGGCGGAACGGGGACTTCCGGCTTAGTGACAGAATTTGACCCTATGGCAAATGGGGAGCAGATGCTGGTAGGGGGCTGGATGAAAGAAGTGATAGAAACCCTGTATGAGCGGGGGTATGTGCCCGATTTGCTGAACCCGGAACGATGGCGGAAACAGCAAATGCGCTGGACGCCCTTTGACGGAGAAGGCCTCAAGCTGCTCCTCGATGAAATGATGGAGCGGGAAAAGGTGGAAGTCCGCTTTTTTACAAAAGTCATTGACGCCGATGTGGACCCTGACGCTCTATGTGTAAAAGGGGTGGTGCTCTCCAATGTGGAAGGGTATCGCTATGTAAGGGCAAAAACATATATCGACGCTACAGGAGATGCAGTGCTTTCCCATTTGTGTGGCGTGAAATGCTGGGACGCGGGAATTGATACGCCCAACATTATGCCTCCCACCCTGTGTGCTCTTCTTTCCGGGGTGGATTGGCGGAAAACGGGATACCAGGATATTGGCCTGCCGGATCATCAGGCGAAAATCGATCAGGCCATAGCCGACGGGTTCTTTTCCCAGCCAGACCATCATGTTCCCGGTTTGTTTATGAGCATGGGGCAATTGGGTTCCATGAATGCCGGGCATGTGTTTGGCATGAGTTCCACCAACTGCGCCAGCCTGTCCAAGGGCATGGTGCGGGGACGCAGGCTGGTCCAGGAATATCTGGAATTTTTCCGCACGTATTATGATCTGCCCCAGCTTCAGCTGGTGACAACGGCAGCCATGATGGGGATTCGGGAATCCCGGCGGATTTTAGGGGAATATGTGCTGTGCTATGACGATTACGCGGCAAGAAGGAAATTCCCGGACCAAATCGCCATTTTCGCCAAGGCCATTGATATCCACGTCTATGACTGCTCAGAGGAACAATATGAGCGGTATTCCAGTTCCTTTGAAAAGGTGGACCGGTATAAGCCGGGAGAATATTATGGGATTCCCTATGGGGTATTGGTGCCCAAGGGCTCTGTCAACTTGTGGACGGCAGGGCGGTGTGTGTCGGCAGATGTTATGGTGCAAGGGTCGCTGCGGGTCCAGCCGGCGGCGGCTATGATGGGGCAGGCCAGCGGCGTGGCGGCGGTACAGCATTGCCAGACCGGACAGCCGGCTTGCGGCTTGGATACGGAAGAATTGGTGAAAACCCTTCGGGGCCAGGGAGCCAACCTTCCCCAGGAAACGTTGTCAAAGGTTATGACCCGAGGGGAAACTGCGTGAAGCAGAACCAGGAGGGTACATTTTCAAAAAGGGGCAGTAAGATCATGAGTGAAACCATACGATACAGCAAAGAAATCCCGGTCAGGGTGGAAACAGACGTCTTTATCGCTGGAGGCGGGCCGGCGGGAATCAGTGCGGCCATAGCGGCTCGGGAAGCAGGAGCCCAGGTCTTTTTGGCCGAGGCTTCCCAATCCTTTGGCGGTGCGGCGGTAACCATGCTGGTGCCGGCATTTATGGAGTTTGGCAATGGCAAGGAATTTTTGGCGGCAGGCATTGGCAAGCGGGTGTTCGATTATCTGAAGGAACACGCTCCCGAATCGGCCAAACCCTATTGTCCCCCCAATATCCCGGTGGAGACGTTAAAGCTCTGTTATGACTCCATGATGGAAGAATGCGGAGCGGAGTACACGTTTAACACGCAGGTCATTGACGTGGGAGTTGCGGACGGGAAAATCCAGTATGTGATTTGCGCTGGAAAAGGAAACCGTTACGCTGTGAAAGCCAAAGTGTACATAGATTGTACAGGGGACGCGGATCTTTGCGCGTATGCAGGCGCCCAGTTTGAAAAAGGTGGAGAACACGGGGAAGTGATGGGCAGTACCTTGTGCGGCCTGTGGACTGGGATTGACTGGAGTAAGGTCGTGCCGCCGGACAGCCGGATGCTGGAAAAGGCGTTTGAGGATCATGTGTTTACCCAAAATGATTTGCATCTGCCCGGAATGTGGCCCATTGCAAAAGGTGTGGGTGGCTCGAATGTGGGTCATGTGTTTGGGGTAGATGGAACCGATTCCCAGAGCCTGACAAAAGGCATGGTGGAAGCCAGAAAGCGTATGCAAGAATACCGCCGGTACTACCGGGAATATTTAAGCGGATTTGAAAACGCGGAATTGGTATGTTCCGCGCCCCAGTTGGGGATTCGGGAAAGCCGCCGGGTGGTATGCGATTACCAGTTGGTCCTTCAGGATTTCCTGGACCAGGCGGTATTTCCAGATGAGATCGGCCGGTACAGCTACAATGTGGATATCCACGCCAATACGGTTGGATTGGACGATTACCAGCTTTTTGAAAAAGAGCATACCACTTACCGTTATAAGGTGGGGGAGAGTTATGGAATCCCGTATCGGACCTTGCCGGTAAAAGGATTTGGAAACTTGCTCACCGCAGGGCGGTGTATTTGGACGGACCGGTATATGCAGTCTTCTGTACGGGTCATGCCCGGCTGCTATATTACAGGCCAGGCCGCGGGAACGGCTGCTGCTCTTTGTGCTTTGGAGAATGCAGATGTGCATCAGGCGCCTGTTGCAAAAATTCAAAAAGCGTTGAAAAAGCTTGGGGCTTATCTTCCCAATTGTAAGGATTGACCGGCAACTTTCGTGAAGAAACGCACTTGTCGTTCAGAGATTTCTGAACAGGCAGGTGCGTTTTTCTATTCTAAAAACCGTTTGTGTACTGGAAAGCAGCAAGAACGTTATTTTAACATAGGGCGGAAAAGCATTCTTTGTGAATCAGAGCCTAAAAGCCCGATTTACACTAATAGCATCGGTTCCATAAATATTCAAGCCTTGTTTCAGACTCTCCCAGAAGAAAAGAACGTTTCAAGGGGGAAAATCAGGGAAATTCTCTTGATTTACTCGTTGACATTGGAACTTTTTATGAATATAATATAACTAAATTTGTGACATCGATATCACATAAAAGGAGGCCTGTTCATGTATCACGGTCTGTCCAATGAGATGGGAACTCTCTTTTTGCTCTCCAATACGGTAAGCCGCTCTATCAGCCCGGAGAATTTCACCGGGGAAAAAGGCGGTGGAGCCAAGTGCCGGCTGGAAGACGGTTCGGCAAAGCTGGCTGCCCGGGATTTGGGAACAGGGTGGAAAGTCAATCCCTATGTCCGCATCGGAGCGGGGGAAACCTTTGAAATGGCGGATATCCAAGGGTCGGGAGCCATTCAGCACATCTGGCTGACACCCACTGGGAAATGGAGAAATACCATTATCCGGTTCTATTGGGACGATCAGGAGACCCCTTCGGTGGAATGCCCGGTGGGCGATTTCTTTTGCAGCGGCTGGCAGGAATATTTCCATATTTCCAGTTTGGCGGTATGCGTCAATCCCGGCAGCGCATTCAACTGCTATTGGACGATGCCTTTCCGCAAACGTTGCCGCATTACCCTGGAAAACCGTGCGGAAGAGGAAGTGGTTTACTATTACCAGGTAGATTACTGCCTGGGGCCTGTTCCGGAAGACGCCGCCTATTTCCATGCCCAGTTCCGCCGGGTCAATCCCCTGCCCTACAAAGAGGTGTATACCATTTTGGACGGGGTACAGGGAAAAGGCCAGTATGTGGGCACTTATATGGCTTGGGGCGTCAACAACAACGGTTGGTGGGGCGAAGGCGAGATCAAGTTTTACCTGGATGGGGACCGGGATTATCCCACCATCTGCGGTACGGGCACGGAGGATTACTTCTGCGGGTCTTATGACTTTGAGGATCCCAGGACCCACCAGAATTACCTGGATTTTTCCACGCCATACGGCGGGTTCTACGAGGTTCCCCAGGACAGGTTGTACCAGAGTCAAAAACGGTTTGGGATGTACCGATTCCACATCAACGATCCCATTCGTTTTGACAAGGATCTAAAGGTGACCATTCAGGCGTTGGGATGGCGCGAGGGAGGCCGGTACCTGCCTTTGCAGGACGATATTTCCTCGGTGGCGTTCTGGTATCAGACATTGCCCACAGCCGCCTTCCCGCCGTTACCAGATAAAGATTATTTAGAAATCAACTGAGCATGACAGAGAAAGGATTGGAGGACATGAGACAACCGAAAATTTTAGTGGTGGGAAGCTTTGTCAAAGACTTGATCGTTTCCACCCATGTATTCCCTCAGCAGGGAGAAACTGTGCTGGGCTGTGATTTCCATATGGCTACCGGAGGCAAAGGGGCTAACCAGGCCATTTCCGCCGCCCGTTTAGGGGCCCAGGTCACCATGGTAGGCAGCGTGGGAGACGATTCCTTCGGCAAAGACCTGGTAGGGGCTTGCGTGGAGGATAAAATCGATTGCAGCCATGTGAAAATCGATCCGGACCACCCCTCGTCCATCGGGAACGTCCAGCTGCTGATCGGTGAGGACGGCTCCACCCAAAACAGAATTATTGTGGTGCCTGGAGCCAACATGGCCATTACCCCTGAGGACGTGGCCTTCCTGGAAGAAGGCATCTCCCAGTATGACATGGTGATGCTCCAGCTGGAAATCCCCATGGAAATCAACGAGCTGGTGGCCAAGTATGCCCGGAATAAGGGCGTCCCGGTGATGCTGAACACCGCGCCTTCCGATAAGAACCTGAGCAAGTCCCTGTTGGACGGCCTGGACTATCTGTCCTGCAACGAGCATGAGGCAGAGGACCTGACTGGAATCCACATTCCCAGCAAGGAAGAGGGATTGGATCTGAAACTGGTCCAGACGGTCATCCAGAAAATACTGGATATGGGAGTTTCCCATGTGCTGGTCACCTTAGGCTCGGCGGGCGCTGCCTTTGGGGATAAGGATACGTTCCTGTTTGCCCCCGCTCTGGAAAATGTGACCTCGGTGGATCCCACCGGCGCCGGGGACTCTTTTACCGGCGGCTTCTGCGCTTTCCTGGCCATGGGGATCGCCCCCGAGACGGCTCTGCGCATGGCGAACTATGTGGGCGCTCTCACTGTATCGGTGATGGGGGCGCAAACCTCTCTGCCTACGCTGGAGCAGGTGGAAGAGCTGTTCGTTCAGCGGGGCGAGCCGGAATTGCGGATTCACAAGGAAGGCTGACCACCGTTCCCCTGTTCCTGGACTGTGCCTGAAAGAGAAGTCCATGGCAGGGAACAAGGAAATTCCCCTTTTTGGGGGATCTGAAACACAGGACATAGCCCCAAATCCTGCCGGAAACAACGAAGATCGCGGCGGGGCTTGGGATATTTGAAATCAAGATCGAGAGAAAAGAGGCTATCCATATGAGTGAATGGAATTTAGACGTGCTGAAAACATTTGACGACACCACCCTGCAGGAGCTGGAAGGGTTCCTGAAAGGCATTGACAACCAGAGCTATATCAAGGCTGCGGAATGCATCGTGGCCGCCCAGGAAAAGGGCAACCGGGTCCACATTACCGGCATTGGCAAGCCCAGCCATGTGGCCAATTACGGGGCTTCCCTGCTTTCTTCCACCGGCACTCCCACCTATTTCCTCCACGGGACAGAGGCGGTCCATGGTTCCTGCGGCCAGCTGCTGCCTGGAGACGTGGTCATCGCCATTTCCAACAGCGGGGAAACCCAGGAGCTGAAAGCTACCGTGCAAGCAGTGCGGAATAATGGCTGCAAGATTATTTCCATCACAGGCAAT
Organism: Clostridiales bacterium; assembly: GCA_019416395.1. Lineage (GTDB taxonomy): Bacteria > Bacillota > Clostridia > Oscillospirales > Acutalibacteraceae > Acutalibacter. Next base: position 13,805 of record DXXH01000026.1, on the reverse strand, counting down.
ACTGAGTCCTGGCTGGCCAAGCAAGGGGAAGTGACCCTGTTCGCCGGGGTACCCCAGGAAGGGGATCCCCTGAACCGTGCTCCCCGTATTTCCATTTTGGCGGAATGCCTGGTGATCCAGCGGCTGAGCCTGCTGCTTCAGGTGTACCGGAACCTGAGTCCGGAACAGTACGTGAAGTGGCATCCGGGTGGAACTTTGGGCCATCTGCGGGACGACGAGCGGTAATCGCCGGAAACAGTCAGAAAAAAGGAGGGAGCTGGAAAGCTGGCCCCTTCCTTTTTCCTTTTGACATCGTTTTTGGGTGCATGGTACAATTCCCTACTATGGAAACAGGAAGGAGCTGACGGGGTGGCAACCATCTACGATATCGCAAAAGAGACGGGGTACTCCCCTTCTACGGTGGCCCGGGCGCTGAGCGGAAAGGGATACTGTGGGGCGAAGGCAAAAGCCCGGATTCTCCAGGTGGCGGAAGAGCTTCAGTATGTGCCTTCCCAAGCGGCGAAGACATTGAAAAGCAATATTACCAAGAAGGTGATGCTGTGCGTCCCGGACATTGAAAATCCCTATTATTTCGCCATGATCCATGGGGTGACAAAAGTCTTGGAAGAGTTTGGATACAGCATCTTATTGGGCTACACCATGCACGATCCCCAAAAGGAGCTGAAAGTGTTGGATTCTTTGCGGGGCCGGTTTGTGGACGGGCTGATTCTGGGTTCCTTCAACTATACCCCCCAGCTTGCCCAAGCCATTGAGAATACTGGGTTGCCCACGGTGATCACCAGCTTTTACCAAAGCCCTACCGGATTTCAAGGGTACGACTGTGTTTACGTGGACCAGCCACAAGCAGCCTGGGTGGCTACCCGGCATTGTTTGGACAAGGGACACCGGAGCATCGCCTTTGTAGGGGGCGATCCCAAGGAGCAGAATACCCGGGAACGGTTTTCGGGGTATCGGCGGGCTTTGGAAGAATTTGGGCTGGAAGCGTCCCAATCCCTGGTGATCCAAGGGGATTTTACCCGGGAAGGAGCCTATGAAGCCTTTTCCCGGTTTTTGGAGCAAGGGGGACACTGTACCGCGGTGGTGGCCTGCAACGACTTGATGGGCGTAGGCTGTATGAAAGCCTGTGTGGATCGGGGCTACCAAGTTCCTGACAAGATTTCCATTGTGGCGCTGGACAATACGGAGTACTGCTTGTGTACCACTCCCGCCATGACCTCGGTGGATATGCTGCAGGAAAAAATTGGGGAAGAGGCTGCCGGGTTCGTCATGGACCGGATCGTGAACAAGCGTACCTACCAAAAAAGTGTGTCCTTTTCCCCAGTGCTAGTGGAACGGGACTCTGTCAGGGAAAGGAAAGAAAACACAGACTGCCCGTAGACTGGGCGTTGTAAAGAAAAGACCAGAAGGGAAATTTTTTCTTCTGGTCTTTTTTTCGTATTTTCCTTTGCACAGAGAAAGAGATGTCTTTCTCGGACTGGCTCTTGAAAACGGGCTTAAAGCGCCTGGTCCCATGTTTGGAAAGCTGCCATGGGGCCAGACAGTAAACGGTGCCCGCAATGTGGGGGTGCAGCCCCTAGTGTGAGCTGTTCGATTCTTTCAGACAACGGTTGGCGGGAACGGTGATCCGCCTTGGTCTTTCAGATAGGGCGTTTATCTGCGGCGGGAATAGTAATCGTCAAACACGTAAGTGTCAAACCAGGGCTGTGTTTTGGGCTCGTTTTTCCACAGGAACGTTTTCAGGCAGTGGAATTTCTTTTCCGCTGCTTGTTGGTCGCCGGCGGTTTGGGCAACCAGATAGTTGTTCATGCGGTACAGAAGACGCCAATGGAACCGCAGGGCTTCCCGGGAAGGAGCAGGGATTTCCGGGCGTTTGCATAGAGAATGATGCTCTTTCAGGAATTGGCGTATGGCTTTGTACCGGTCCTGATAGAGGGGCCACAGCCCATGGTGGTCCTGGGATAAGTACTCCGTGGGGAAGAGCTCAGTGACTTTGTCCAAAAATGCTTCCACTTCAGGAGCCCATTCCCCGAAGGCCTGGCGAAAATAGGTATGGCGTTCTGCCTCGTAGGAGCGTGTAGGATCCCACAGTACATGTCCGGCCATCCACCCTGGGAAATTGTGAGGGATACCGGTTCTCTGCACCTGGCAATGGATTAGGCCGTTTAGGCCAATTCCCTTCAGCTGTTGAATATCCTGGTATAACACGCTGGAAATTTCAGCCAGGCCTAAATCGTACATCAAGGGGGAAATCAGGTGGTAATCGAAATCGAAACTATCCCCGGGAAAATTCTCCTGCCAGGCCTGCAAAAAGGCCAGGTTTTCTTCCACGTTCTGGGGGAAGCTCAGATGGTTCCGGCGATAGGGCGGCAGCGGTTGTGCCTGCTTTGAAGGGCGCAATGGCTGGGAAAAGGTTCTGGTGATGGGCGCGAACATCAGCAAAAAGCGGTGGGGATTCTGGATTCTCCTGGTTTCCGGCGGCCAGAGAAGGTCGAAATACAGCAGGAACACGATTTTTGTATTCAATCCCTTACGTTGCAGTTTCGCGTCCAGCTCGTTGAGCATTTCCACATAGAAGTCAGAGGGCGGGGCCGTTTGACAAAGGGGGCATTCGCACTGGTTGTTGCAATCGTCCGCCAGCCAGAAATGCACCACGTCCATTTCCGGGTGGCGTTCCGCGTAGGATGCAATATAGTCTGTGACCAACTGCCGTGTTTCTGGGTTGCCGTAACACAGGTTGGTGTTCAGGGGGATCCCCTTCCAAAGACCACGCTTGCCGTTGACCAGGGCCATGTGCTTTGTTTGTTCCGGGGTGAGGGAATCCTCAACAGGCTTCCAGCTTAAACCTGGAATACCAAGAGGCTCGCATGTCCAGCCATGTCCCACGCCGTGATAGAGCAACCCCCGCAATTTCACCGCCTGGACGATTTGTTCCATAAAGCGCTGGCAGGTTTCTTTGGTCAGCCCTTCGCTTTCCACATAGGGGTTCTGGGAATGACAGTACCAGCGCTCGAAAAAGGTGTATCCTTCCATGAATTGGGTGAAATAGCTGTTGTATCCCACTTTGGGCGCCCAGTCCACCATAGCCAGAACATTTTCCAGGGAATCGGCCCCTTCCAGGCAGATTCCCCGGTGACGGTAAAAGGCCTCTTCTTTGATCTGAACGGTGATCGTTGACCAGTCCACGGACGGGTAGAAAGATTCTGTTGGCCGTAAAAAGGCACACCCAGCTTCTGTCAGAAGCCGGTAGACGGCCATGAGCAGGCTTCTGGGATTGCTGCCGGTAAGGGTCCCTGCTCCCTGTTTTATGGCAATTTCGTACCCGTCGTCCCAGAACGGGTCTTTTCCCGCGGAGAGTGGAAATCCCAACTGCAGTTCAATGGATTTCCCTTCCAAAGGGCTGAAATCTGCTTGAAAGGCCTGGGGACACATTTGGGCAATCCCCTGCCGGAGTTCCGATGCCGCAAATTTTCCCGTATCCCCGGCCCGTTGGTCCCATTGAATTTCGAAAGTCATGGACATTTCTTCCTTTCTCTTGGGGATTCGGCGGACTTCCCCTTCCCAGTGTATTACCACCATCATACCACGGGAATGGCTATTTGATAAGAGAAAGTGTGGGCTGGTCCGTTGGAAAATTTCCCGGTCAAGGAAAAAAACGGGGGAATCCCGCATAGGTATCAATATACCGATTGTTCAAGGGGCAAAGTTACGGGTTGACAAATGGGAGATAATAAAGTATATTAGCAATATCTTAATTACTTTTGCTTTTAAGGGGAGGCGTCTATGAACAAACCGTTGAAAAAAGCCCGGGTTGGCAAAGAGTGCGTTGCCTGCGGGTGCTGTGTCAAGGTATGTCCCAGAGGGGCTATTTCGGTGCCGTATGGGGTAAGTGCCCAGGTGGACGAAGAGAAGTGCGTGGGCTGCGGCAGGTGCGGGAAGGTTTGCCCCGCAGATGTGATTCGGATCGAGGGATAAGGGGGAGTTGCTGTGAAACAGAAAAAATGGTACGATTATTTATGGATTGCGGAGCTGGCCTATTTGGTTTTAGGGCTGTGCAATATTTTATTTGCCTGGCTGGGCATGCTGTTTTTTACCATTCCCCTATTGGTGGCTATAGTTGGGGGAAACAAGGCTTACTGTAACCGGTATTGCGGACGGGGCCAGCTGTTGGGCTTACTGGGGGAAAAGCTGAAACTTTCCCGGAACGTGCCGCCGCCCCGGTTTTTGCGCAGTCCCTGGTTCCGGTACGGTTTTTTGGCTTTTTTTATGGTCATGTTTTGTCTGATGCTGTTCAGCACCTACAAGGTATTCACAGGAGCGCCTCTTTCCCAGACTGTAACACTTTTGTGGGTGTTTAAGCTGCCGTGGCAGTGGGCGCAGGTCAGCTGGGTGGCCCCGTGGTTTGCCCAGTTCGCGTTCGGGTTCTTTGGAGTGATGCTGACCTCAACTGTGCTGGGGCTGTTGACCATGGTGCTGTTCCGGCCCAGATCCTGGTGTGTGTATTGCCCCATGGGCACCATGACCCAGGGAATCTGCAAACTGAAAAACGGGAAGAAGGTGAGCGCCTGTGGAAGAACAAGCGAAAAAAATCGGGGAGCTTCTGAAGCTGCTGGCCAATGAACACCGCCTGCTGATCTTATGCGCTTTGCAGGGAGGGCGGCTGACGGTGGGGGAGATCCACCAGTATACCCCCAATATTACAGCGTCCGCGCTGTCCCAGCATTTGCATCAGCTGAAAAATGCCGGTGTGCTGGCCTCTGAAAAACAGGGTATGAATGTGTTCTATTGGATTGAGGATCAGCGTGTGGTGGCGTTGATGAAAGCGCTCAAAGAGCAATTTTGCGATCCACCGGAAGCATCACCTCAGGAAAAGTAAATTTGGTGTTTCACAAAAAATACCCCCGCCATGTCCGGAATGCCGGCACAGCGGGGGTTTTTTGCTTGATTGTGTTTCGGGACGAGGTACTGGTTTGAAGATGGTGATCTTTTTTCGGGGGAGTTACGGGGCGCAAGGCTGCTTGGAAGCCTGCCGTGCGGGAGAGGGGAAGCGTTGGCAAGGAATATGTCGGGAGCGAACCGCACCGCAGTTTGGGTGCAGCGTCACGCCACCTGATCGAGATGGAAACTTGATCCCTGCCAGAAACGCGGGCATAAAAATCGGGAACCTCACAAAGGTGAAGTTCGCGGCATGGGTGCAGCGTCACGCTGCCTGACCGAGGTGGAAACATGATCCCTGCCAAAAACGCGGGCATAAAAATTTGCAAACCCCACAAAGGTGAAATCTGCGACGTGGGTGCAGCGTCACGCTGCCTGGGAAACAAAAAACGGAGAAGCAATCATAAGATCGTTTCTCCGTTTTTTGGTGCGAATGCCCATAAGGGGCCTGGAAAAACCCAGGTTTTATGCGGTTTGCAGCCATCGGCAATGTTGCAAAAATGGTAAAATAGGCCCCATTGGTTCGCACATTGGCAATAATCTGCCTTTTCCCCTATAATGAAACCATCAAAAGAGAGGAGGCCCAGCCCATGAAACAAACCATCCGCTTAAACCTCACTCCCACCGAAGCCAACGTCCTGCTCCACGGCCTCAACGAGCTGCGAAACAAATGGCTGGCAGAGGGCTGGGACACCTACCTGGTGGACGAGGTGTTCCTGCATGTCATCAAAAAGTCTGAGAAGAAGCTGCGTACATAATGAGGAAAAGAGCACCCGTCAGGGTGCTTTTTTCATGCTGTTACATAGCCGTCCCAAAAAGGAGATGGCAAGCAGAAAGGAGGAATCCCATGAATCAACCCAACTGCCAAGTCATCGCCCTGGCTAACCAGAAGGGCGGCACCGGCAAGACCACGACCACTGTCAATCTGGAGTGGGCTTGGCACGCCAGGGAAAACGTGTCCTTCTGGTGGACGCCGACCCCCAGGGGGACCTTACCACCTGCCTGGGCTGGCAAAATCAAGATAACCTGCCCGCCACCATGGCTACTCTCATGGAGCAGGCCATCCAGGAAGAACCCGTGGACATACAAACGGCCTTGCTCCACCACCGGGAAGGTGTAGACCTGCTGCCCTCCAACATCGAGCTATCTGCCATGGAGATGGCCCTGGTCACCGCCATGAGCCGGGAGTTCACCCTGAAGGAAGTGCTGTCCCAGGCGCGAAACCGATACGATTACATCCTCATCGACTGTATGCCCTCCCTGGGGCGCTGGTCTCCTGTGGAGACCGTTCAGCGCCGACCGAGCCGGCAGGCGAGACAGGTTACCATCAACGCCCTGGCTACCGCCGACAGCGTTATCATCCCGGTCCAGGCCCATTACCTCCCCGCCAAGGGCATGACCCAACTGCTGCGCACCATCGGCAAAGTGAAGCGGCAGATTAACCCCAACCTGCGGGTGGACGGCGTGCTCCTCACCTTGGTGGACAACCGCACCAATCTTGCCCGGCAGACGGCAGAGACTTTGCGGGAGAATTACGGCAGCGTGCTCCACATCTACCACAGCCAGATCCCCCTGGCGGTGAAAGCCGCGGAGACCAGTGCGGCGGGGAAGAGCATCTACGCCTATGACCCCACCAGCAAAGTGGCCATGGCCTACGAGTCTTTCACCAAGGAGGTGCTGGATGGCGAAAAACAACGGGTTCAATCTAAACCTGCCCTCACTCGATGACCTGTTCACCACGGAGGCGGAGCGAGTGGACGCCAAGCTGGAAAAAGTGGTGCCGCTGCCGCCAGAGGACATCAGCGAGTTTCCCAACCACCCTTTCCAGGTGCGGATGGACGACGCCATGAAGGAGATGGTGGAAAGCGTCCGGGACAACGGGGTGCTGGTGCCCGCCCTGGTGCGGCCCAAGGAGGGCGGCGGCTACGAGATGGTTTCCGGCCACCGGCGCAAGCGTGCCGCGGAACTGGCGGGCCTGCAGGAAATCTCCTGCATCGTCCGCGACCTCACCGACGACCAGGCCATTGTCATCATGGTGGACAGCAACCTCCAGCGGGAGCAGATTCTCCCCAGCGAAAAAGCCTTCGCCTATAAGATGAAGCTGGATGCTATGAAACGGCAAGCTGGACGGCCTTCATTAGAAAATCTGACACCAGTGGTGTCAGAAAAAAGATTGCGAACAAATGAAGAATTAGGACAACAGGTGGGAGAAAGTCGAGAACAGATACGTCGATATATCTGCCTTACCCACCTCATCCCAGAAATCCTAGAGCTGGTGGACAATTCCGTTTTGAAGGAGCCAGGCAAGCCCCAAATGGCCCTGCGTCCTGCGGTGGAGCTTTCCTACCTGCGAAAAGAGGAACAGGCCGACCTGGCCCAGCTGATTCAAGAGATGGAGTGCACCCCCTCCCACGCCCAGGCACTGAAGCTGCGGCGGCTGTCGGAGGGGAAGGGGCCAGCGGAACGCCTGGCCAAGGACACCATCCTCGCCATTCTGGAGGAGGAAAAGCCCAACCAGGTGGAGCAGTTTCGTATGCCCAAGGAGCGGATTTCAAAATTCTTCCCAGCGGGGACGCCCGCCAAAAAAATGGAGGAAACCATTGTGAAGGCCCTGGAACTGTACCGCAGGCGCCAGCGGGACAGGGAGAGGTGACTCATCCTGCCACCCGGTATTTTTTGCGGTTTCCGTAGGACGTGGAGTGAAGCAGCCCCAGCTGTTCAAACTTCATCACAAAAGCGCGGATGGTCGCATAGGCGGCGTTTCCAAAGTCTTTTTCCAACTGCTTGGTGGAGAACTCACCCGTGCCATAGGCGGAAAGGACAAACTGCCAGAGGGCTTTTTCCTTTTCTGTAACCTGGCCCTCGGCAAGTGCTTTCTGGAATACTTCCAGGGAGTTTTCAGCGGGGAGACTTTTTTCTAAATTGCCATAGACATGCTGGATAAAGTACACCAAGAACGGTGTCATATCCACCATCCCGCTGAGGGCCGCGTTTTGCTCCACCAGGGTGAACGCCTTGTAATACTGATTTTTGGTGCGCTGGATGTATTCCGACAGCGGCACAAACAACGCGGAGGAATATCCCCTTTGTACCAGAAACCAAAGGTGGAGCAGGCGGGCCATGCGCCCGTTTCCATCAAAATAGGGGTGCAAGTAAGCAAGATAAAAGTGGATCGCGGCGGCCTGCAGCAAATCATTCCCCATAGCATCTCCCTGGATAAAGTCCAGGAATTCTGCCATGTAGCTGGGCAGCCTCTGCCAGGGAAGCCCTGTGTGTTCTACCTGGGAACCAACCACAAAGACGCTGTCATGGCGGTAATATTTGCCCGGCAGCAGACGGTCCTCCGCCCGGAGAAACTGCCCCACCACCATTTGGTAAAGATGGAACAGGTTTTCCTCCGTGATAGGGTGGGTAGTGTCCGCAATGTATTCCAACCCCAGTTTCATGCCCAGCACCCGGTGCTCCATTTCGTTGGCGGGCGCATAGCCCGCTAAGATTTTCCGGACACTGTCCCTGGATGTGTCAATCTGCTCGATGGAAAAGGTGGACAGGATTTCTTCTTCCATGGCTTTCTTTCCATATATTTGAGAGCTGTCCTGGGGCGTTAATAGAACCTTCGCGGCAGACAGCTGGACCTGGGCCACCCCTGGCAAAAAGACAATGGGATTCCCACGGAAATCCCGCAGGGGCAATTCTTTGGTAAAACCTTCCTGCAAAAGGGAAACGAATTCTCCCATAGAAGCGGTGGGGTATTTGTATCCCAGCTTTTTCAAATCGATGATGTCTTTGTCCGCCAGCATTTTTGCGAAAAGCGCCGCGTCCACAAACAGGCCCCCTTTTCTGATGCTAATAAGTATCAATTAGCATCAGTATAGCAGGATTATCTGCTATTTACAAGCGTTTTATAGACTGTCGCGCGCCAGTTTATAAAACGGTATGTTTAGCAAAGTAAAGTGTCCTTATCCTACCAAGGGGAAAGTGTGCCCAAAACCGGGAAATGGAGTTCCCGGTTGTTCCCCCTCTCCACACCTCACCCCCTCTACTGCCTATACTTCCTAAAAAGAAGAAATTATCCACAAGACAGAGGATAGAGAAAAATATCACTATGAAAAATACGGCAAAGCCTGGGAAAATCCGGGCTTTTCTTTTTTCGTTGGTAAAGGAGATGTTTATGGATTTCAAAACAATCATAGCCATGTGCCTGGTTCTGTTTCTTCTTGCGGGACTGGGCTTTTTGTTTGCCCGCAGCCGGAAAAAGTGAAGGAGGAAAAGTATATGGCGAGAGAGCATTTTGAACAGCGGTTGTTCCGAAATTTTCAAGAGGCTGGTTATTTGCCCAGCGATTTGCTGACCATCTCGCCGGAAGAGATGGTGGAAATCCCCGGCATTACCGTCCCCAACATCCGGGCGGTGCTGTGCATCCAGAACAAGGTGCTGGCCGACCGCAATAAAATCCGCAGCGGCAGGCTGGTGGAGGAACTGCTAAAAGAAGCCGGGAAAAGCAGGTGCAGCCATGAGCGAAAAGAGTCCAGATAACTTTTTTCACGCTGTCTCGCTTTCTGGAGGCAAGGACAGCACAGCCATGCTTTTGCTAATGATTGAGCGTAATATGCCGATAGATATTGTGCTGACAGCGGATACAGGAATGGAATTCCCAGAGATGAACGAGCATTTAGCACACGTCGACCAATACCTTTATCAAGAACGAGGAATTCACATCACTGTATTGAGGCACCCAAAAGGCTTTGAATGGATGATGTTTGAGGAACCAAAGCAGAAGAAATCTGTTATTTTAAATCGACAGAAGCTCGGTGTTTGTCTATATGGAAATGGTTGGCCCGGATGGAAAGTCAGGTGGTGTACAGGACAGCTCAAAACGCACCTTATCAGAAAGGAGGTCAACCGTCTAAAAGGAAAATATCATGCTCTGCACTATGTTGGCATAGCTGCGGATGAGAAGAAACGAATTAAAGACGAGCAATATCCGTTAGTGGATTGGAAAATAACTGAGAAGGAGGCTTTGCAGATCTGCTATGAGCGTGGCTATGATTGGGGAGGCTTATATGAAATTTATCACCGGTGTTCCTGTTGGTGTTGTCCCCTGCAGCGGATCGAGGAACTGCGCAAATTGCGGCATTACCACCCTGAACTATGGAAACGGTTAAGGGACATGGATAAGCGTGCATTGGCGCAGTTTGGAAATACTCCATTAGGCCGGTTTCGAAAAGACTGGACAGTTGAGGAATTGGAACAGAGATTTGCCTTCGAAGAAGCGCAAGTTTCTGTTTTTTGTTTGGAAGGGAGTAAGGATGATGAAGCTGAAAATCACCAGCATGACCCCGGCGGATCACCTGTATGCGTACAACCAAAGCAGCCAGCTTGAAGGGCAAACTGGGGGTATCGGCCATCTGCACGGGGATTTTGGCGCTGGAAAAGAGTTTTACACTTCCTGGTTCGACCATCGGAGGGAATACAAGACGGACGAGTTTACACCCGTTTATGGGGAGGAGGGATAACAGTTTGTGGAAGAACTGACCCAGGCAGAAAGATCGAGGTGAGGCACGATGAAAGAAGGGAGGAATTCATGGCTGCACGATGGGAACAAATCACCGAGTTATACAAGCAAACCGCCCAAGAGGTAACATCTACCCCCTCTAGCTGGCGGGCGTTTCTCACCTCCGCCTGCCGCAATTACCGCCTGCCCTTTGAGGAGCAGCTTTTGATCTACGCCCAGCGGCCGGACGCCACCGCCGTTTTGGAGATCGAGCGGTGGAACCAGCGGTTTGGGCGGTGGGTCAACAGGGGAGCCAGGGGTATCGCCGTGTTTGACCGGGAGCGCCCCCACCGGCTGCGGTACTATTTTGACGTGGCCGACACCCACGAAACCAGAATGTCCCGGCCTGTGCCCCTGTGGCAAGTGCGTCCGGAGTACGGGCAAGATGTAGTGGAAACTTTGGAAAACAACTTTGGGGAGTTGGAGCACCGGGAGGATTTGGGAGACGCCCTTCTCTCTGCCGCCCGAAACGCGGCGGAGGATAACATGGGCGACTACTTGACGGAGCTGGAACAACTCACCCAGGGGAGCCTGCTGGAAGAGCTGGACAGAGACAATTTAGAGATGCAGTTTCGGGTGGTGTTGGGGAACAGCGTGGCGGCCATGCTGCTGGCCCGCTGTGGGGTAGACCCATCCGGTTACCTGGAGGACGAGGATTTTCAGGAGATTGGGAACTTCAACACCCCGGAAACCCGCAACGCCCTGGGGGTGGCTACCAGGGACATCGGCCGGATGTGCCTGGACGAGATCGCCCGCACGGCGCTTGCCCTGGAACGGCAGGCCCCAAAAAAAGATAATCGCACATTTGCAAATGCCCCCACAAACCTGTATGCTGACACCAGAGAATCCGAAACCCCACCAGAAAGGAGCCAACACAATGGAAGTGACCTACACCATGCAGGGAGACTACCTGCTGCCCAATCTGCTGCCACCCCAGGAGAAATCAATGCCTCTGGGCAAGTACGCCCGGATGCGGAAGCACTTTTTGCAGGAGCATCGGAAAATCACCTACACCAACCTGTTGACCAGTGGCAAGCTGAACAGCCATCTGGCGGAGATCCAGCAGAACGCCCAGCGCCGGAGGGAGGAAATCGTGGCGCAGACGGCGAAAGCCGAGGGCGTGACGGAGGAACTGAAAGCCAGCGACCCCATGAAGTGGGTGGGCCTAATGAACAACATCCGCAGCGCGGCGGAGGAAACGGTGCTGGCGGAGCTGATTTACAACCAAATACACCCCAAGACAACAGGGACATCCAACGGCCTTCTCAGGAGAGCCAGCAGATGTCCCTATTTGATTTTGGTGGAGTTATTCCGGCGAAAGCCTACGACCTGGGCTATGGCCATTTAGGGAATGGGCTTACTGTGTGGAACCGGCTGGAGGAAGAACACGGGGACTACAAAACGGTTGCCCATATCGCCCCCGACCGCACAGTGCAGATCTACGATGAGGAAATGCCCCAGGCAGTGCGGGAGGAAATCCAGCGGATTGCCGACGCCTCGGAAATGACTGTTTCCGCCACCCAGGACACGCCGGTGTTCGCTGTGCCGCCCAGGGTGCAGGAACCGCCGAAAAAAGAAGCCGCAGAAGAAAGTTACCAGTTATTAAGCCGCCTGAAAGCCGACTGCGACTACTTCCTAGGCACTGGCGGACGGGCGGAAAAGCATTTGTGGGCCGGGAACGTGCGGGAACAGATTGCCAAAATGCGGGAACTCTATGACGCCCTGCCGGAAAAACCGGAATGGCTCACCATGGAGGAGATTGACCGCTACGCCCAGCGCATGGAGCCGCGGTATGAGGTGGTAGTGTACCACCACTTTGAAAATGGCTTTGATGAACGGTTGGATTACCAAACGATGGCGAAGGCGGAACAGGCGGCGCAGAAGTATGTGGCCGGAACGATGGAGGGCGAGGATGGATTTGCCTATGACGGCGCTGGTATCTATGACCTTCAGGGAAACAGATGGCTGCGCGTCTACGGTAACTTCCCGGATGAACGGGCCATGGAACAGGCAAAACAAACCCCTGCCGCAGAGGAACTGGCAGCCAGCCCAGAGCAGGCCGGTTTACAACCCAAAAAAGAAGAATCGCTCCCACCGCCGCCCAAGCTCCCCCGCAGTGAGCGCATTACCTTCACAACCCTGCACCCGGAAATTCCCCCGGAACAGCGCCACAACTTCCGCATTACAGATGACCACTTGGGGGAGGGCAGGGCCAAGGCTAAATTCCATAACAATGTTGCCGCTATCCGCACCTTACGAGAAATCGAGTTTGATAACCGCCTTGCTACCCCGGAGGAACAGGAGATCCTGTCCCGGTATGTGGGCTGGGGTGGCTTGCCCCAGGCGTTCGACGAGAACAACGAGCAGTGGGCGGACGAATTTGCCGAGCTGTATGGATTGCTTTCCCCGGAGGAATACGAGGCGGCCAAAGCGACCACCTTAAACGCCCATTACACTTCTCCCACCGTCGTCAAGGCCATCTATCAGGCGGTGGAGAATATGGGTTTCCGCACGGGCAGCATTCTGGAGCCATCCTGTGGTATTGGAAACTTTTTTGGGCTGGTGCCGGAGAGTATGAGCGAAAGTAACCTGTATGGCGTGGAGCTGGACCCCCTCACGGGACGGATCGCCCAGCAGCTGTACCAGCAGAACAGCATCGCAGTGCAGGCGTTTGAGGATACCGAGCTGCCGGACAGCTTTTTTGACCTTGCCGTCGGCAATGTCCCGTTCGGCAGCTATTCCCTCCACGACAAGCGGTACGACAAGCACCATTTCCTCATCCACGATTACTTTTTCGCCAAAACCTTGGACAAGGTGCGGCCTGGTGGTGTCGTGGCTTTTATCACTTCCAAGGGGACGATGGACAAGCAGAACCCCAGCGTGCGCCAATACATTGCCGAGCGCGCCCAATTGATTGGAGCCATCCGCCTGCCCAACAACGCGTTCTTTTCCAACGCCGGAACCCGGGTTACCACGGACATCCTCTTCCTCCAAAAGCGGGAGAAGCTGGTGGACGTGAGGTTGCCCGAACCGGACTCCGGCCTGGAATGGCTGCACCTGGGGCAGACGGAGGACGGGGTGCCTGTCAACCAGTACTTCCTGGATCACCCGGAGATGATGCTGGGCCAGATGGCCTTTGACCGCAGCATGTACGGAAACGAAAAAGAAACCACCTGCAAGCCTTTGGAGGATACCGACCTTTCTGACTTGCTGGAAAAAGCCGTGGGGAACCTCCACGCCCAATACACCCCCTACGAAATGGATGAGCTGGACGAGGAGGAAGATCATTCCATCCCCGCCGACCCCACTGTGAAGAATT
>DXXH01000025.1:25307-31082 GCA_019416395.1 Clostridiales bacterium | reverse complement strand
GATAAGGCCCCCGAAGAGCGGGAGCGCGGCATCACCATCAACACCGCTCACGTTGAGTACGAGACTGACAAGCGTCACTATGCTCACGTGGACTGCCCCGGCCACGCTGACTATGTTAAGAACATGATCACCGGTGCTGCTCAGATGGACGGCGCTATCCTGGTTGTGTCTGCTGCTGACGGCCCCATGCCTCAGACCCGTGAGCACATCCTGCTGTCCCGTCAGGTGGGCGTGCCCTATATCGTTGTGTTCATGAACAAGTGCGATCAGGTTGACGATCCCGAACTGCTGGAGCTGGTCGAGATGGAAATCCGCGATCTGCTGAACGAGTATGACTTCCCGGGCGACGATACCCCCATCATCAAGGGTTCCGCTCTGGCTGCTCTGGAGAGCACTTCTACCGACATCAACGCTCCCGAGTACAAGTGCATTCTGGAACTCATGGACGCTGTTGACGAGTATATCCCCACTCCTGCTCGTAACGACGACCTGCCCTTCTTGATGCCCGTTGAGGACGTGTTCACCATCACTGGCCGTGGTACTGTTGCTACCGGCCGTGTGGAGCGTGGCATCCTGAAGATGAGCGAGGAAGTTGAGATTGTCGGTCTGGCTGACGAGACCAAGAAGTCCGTTGTTACCGGCATCGAAATGTTCCGTAAGTTGCTGGACTTCGCTGAGGCTGGCGACAACATCGGCGTTCTGCTGCGTGGTATCCAGAGAAATGATATCGAGCGCGGCCAGGTTCTGGCTAAGCCCGGCACCATTCATCCCCACACCAAGTTCAAGGGTCAGGTTTACGTTCTGACCAAGGACGAAGGTGGCCGTCATACTCCTTTCTTCAACAACTATCGTCCTCAGTTCTATTTCCGTACTACTGACGTGACTGGCGTTATCTCTCTGCCCGAGGGCACCGAGATGTGCATGCCTGGCGATAACGTTGTGATGGACGTTGAGCTGATCACCCCCATCGCTATCGAAGAGGGCCTGCGTTTCGCTATCCGTGAAGGTGGCCGTACTGTTGGCTCCGGCGTGGTTACTGCGATCAACGCCTAAGTTTCTTTTGAAACTATTCCTTTGTATTAAAGAAGCCGTCCCAATTTGGGGCGGCTTTTTTACGTGTATTTAATGAATGAGATAGTTCAGAAAAAACAGTTTCCAGCATTGACAAACGATAGACAAGCTGCTATAATTTTATCTTGAACAAATGAATATTTCCTTATCAAGAGAGGCGGAGGGACAGGCCCTGTGATGCCCGGCAACCTGTAAGCGTTGTCCTTGTGGACAACCGGAAACAAGGTGCCAATTCCTGCGGTGTAAACCGAAAGATGAGGTGAAGAAGGACCCCTCGTTTTTCGAGTGGTCCTTTTCTTTTGGGAATTAACCTTGATGGGAAAGACTTTTTAGAAAGGGGAATTGCTATGAAAAAATTATTTACTTCCGAATCCGTAACTGAGGGGCACCCCGATAAAGTCTGCGACCAGATTTCCGACGCTGTACTGGA
The DNA here is from genome assembly GCA_019416395.1 of Clostridiales bacterium. Lineage (GTDB taxonomy): Bacteria > Bacillota > Clostridia > Oscillospirales > Acutalibacteraceae > Acutalibacter. The sequence goes on along the minus strand of DXXH01000025.1, from coordinate 29,581 downwards.
CGCTATTTTGGAACAGGATCCGGAGGCCCATGTAGCTTGTGAGACCACGGCCACTACTGGCGTCATTCATGTTATGGGTGAGATCACCACATCTTGCTATGTGGATATTCCGGCGATTGTGCGGCAAGTGGTAAAAGAGATTGGCTACGACGATCCCAAGTGCGGATTTGACGGCAACACTTGCGGTGTGCTGACTTCCATTGACACCCAGTCTCCGGATATTGCAATGGGTGTAAACCAGTCTTTGGAAGCGAAAAACGGCGAAACGGACGAGAATAGCCTGACTGGCGCTGGTGATCAAGGCATGATGTTTGGCTATGCCTGTGACGAAACTCCGGAATTGATGCCCTTGGCCATCTCTTTGTCCCATAAGTTGGCCAAGCAGCTGGCCCAGGTCCGGAAGGACGGCACTTTGAAGTATCTTCGTCCCGATGGAAAGACCCAGGTGACTGTGGAGTATGATGGGGAGAAGGTAAGGCGTGTAGACGCCATCGTGATTTCCACCCAGCACGACGAAGACGTCAAGATGGATAAGTTGAAGAAAGATCTGGTCAAATACGTGATTAAGCCTGTGGTTCCTTCGGAATTGGTGGACCAAAACACCCGGATTTACATCAATCCCACAGGACGGTTTGTAATCGGTGGCCCCGTAGGGGACAGCGGCTTGACTGGACGGAAAATTATCGTGGATACCTACGGCGGATATGGCCGTCACGGCGGCGGCGCTTTTTCCGGCAAGGATCCCACCAAAGTGGACCGTTCTGCCGCCTATGCTGCCCGGTGGGTTGCCAAGAATATTGTGGCTTCCGGACTTGCCCGCCGTTGCGAAATTGAGTTGGCTTACGCCATTGGTGTAGCTCACCCTGTGTCTATTATGGTGGATACCTTCGGCACAGGGAAAGTCAGCGATGAGCTGTTGGCTCAAGCGGTGCAACAGGTGTTTGATTTGCGGCCCACTGCCATTATCAAAGATCTGGATTTGCGCCGTCCCATCTATCGTCCTTTGGCTGCTTACGGTCATATGGGCCGGGAAGACCTGGGAGTATCCTGGGAGAAGACAAACCGTACAGAAGCGCTTTTGAAAGCTGTAGCGGGTCATTAAGAAACTTTGGGGCGGACCTTCGGGTCCGCTCTTTCCGTGAGTGGAAAAGCACCACACTTTCTCTTTGACATAGAATGTCTATAGGAGGTGGCGCTGTATGAAACTGCTGTTTTGGGGCCTTTTTGCTTTTTTGGCGGCGTTGGGCTTGGTGGATTTGATCCGCAGAGGAATCTTTTGGCTATTGAAGCCCTTGAAGCCGGAAAATGGTGCCCTGGTGGTGATTCCCACCAGCGGTGAGGATTGTGAACAGCTGGTCCGGGGAGCGGCAGCCAGGCTCCGGTGGCTGGAGTGGGAAAATTGCAAGCTGTTGTGCCTGAATCAGAGTGAGGATCCTCAGATAGAGGCAGTCTGCAAGATCTTGGAACGGCGGTATCCCAATCTGCGGCTATGCAAACAGGACGATCTGGTGTATCATATGATAGAAGAAGATCAATAACCAGTGCGATGGGGGAAGGACTTTGGCGGAACAGGAAAGCGCCCTGCTGGAGCTTTGCGGTTCGGTGGAGCATGTTACATATCACAACGACAAAAACCAATATACGGTCATGGATTTAGCTACCGAGGCAGGGATCGTCACGGTGGTAGGGTCATTCCCCTTTGTCAGTGAGGGGGAAGAGTTGCGGGTTTATGGCACGTGGACCAGTCACCCGGCATTTGGGGACCAGTTCAAGGCGGAAACCTTTGACCGCGCCAGGCCCGCCACCACTGCCGCTATGCTGAAATACCTTTCCTCAGGAGCGGTAAAAGGGGTAGGCCCTGCCATGGCAAGAAGGATCATACAAGCCTTTGGGGAAAAAGCCCTAGAGGTGATGGAAAACGATCCGGAACGCCTGGCACAGATCAAAGGGATCACCCAGGAAAAGGCCAAGGAAATCGGGGAAGAATTGAAGCGGGTCTACGGGATCCGTGAGCTGATGATGTTCCTGGGGGCGTACGGCGTCCGGCCGGAAGAGACTGTTCTGGTGTGGAAACAGTTTGGGGAAGCTTCTGTGGCCTGTATTCAAGAGGACCCTTATTGCCTGTGTGGCGAAGGCATGGATATCAGTTTTGAAATCGCAGATGCCATCGCGGAATCTATGGAAAAAGCCCGGGATGATACAGGCCGTGTGCAGGCGGGGATCCTGTATGTGCTGCGGCATAACCTGAACAACGGCCATACCTGCCTGCCTTTGGACAAGCTGTGCGGCGCGGCGGCACAGCTGCTGGGGGTGGAGCTAGAGGCAGTGCAAGATGGGGTGTATACGCTGTGCCAGAGCTTCCACACCGTCTGTGAAACATTTCATGACCGGGATTACCTGTTTTTACAAAAGCAACATGCTTCAGAAGCCTACATTGCGGCCCGTATGAAAACCATGCTGTCCATGACTCCCAACACGATTCATGGAGCTGACCAGAAAATTGCCGCTATTGAGAAGAACAAGGGGATCCAATACGCGGAAAAGCAAAAGGAAGCCATTCGCGCCGCTTTAGAGCAAGGAATCTTGATTTTGACCGGCGGACCTGGCACTGGTAAGACAACCACATTGAACGCCATTATTCACCTTTTAAAGGAAGCAGGTGAGAGGGTGTTTCTGGCGGCTCCCACAGGGCGGGCAGCCAAGCGAATGAGCGAGCTGACCGGGGAAGAGGCGAAGACGATTCACCGTATGCTTCAAGTGGATTGGGACGAGCAGGATAACCCGGTGTTTACCCGCAATGAGCGAAATCCCTTGGAGTGTGACTGTTTGGTCATCGATGAGCTTTCCATGGTGGACACCTATGTGTTTGAAAGCGTGTTGCGGGCGCTGCCTTTTTCTTGCCGGTTGGTGTTGGTAGGGGATAGCGACCAGCTTCCCAGCGTGGGAGCGGGAAACGTGTTGGGGGATTTGATTTCTTCCGGACTTTTTCCCACAGTGCAGTTGAAAGAGATTTTCCGCCAGTCTATGGAAAGTCTGATTGTGACCAACGCCCATCGGATCGTGGAAGGCAAAATGCCGGAATTGAACCGGCGGGATAGCGACTTTTTCTTTTTGCCTCAAGAGAATGGAGAAAAAGCTGCTCAGTTAATCGTGTCCTTAGGGGCGGTGCGGTTGCCTAGAAGTTATGGGTATTCCAGCGTAACGGATATCCAGGTGTTGTGCCCTGGTAGAAAGGGAGAGCTTGGAACAGTGGAGCTGAATAAGCTTTTGCGCGAGGCGATCAATCCCCCGTCCAAGGACAAGCAAGAGGTGAAAATCAATGGAACCTTGTTCCGTTTAGGGGATAAGGTGATGCAAATCCGCAACGACTACAACCTGCCCTGGACAAAGGACGACGGAACCACAGGAGAAGGGGTGTTCAATGGGGATATGGGCGTAGTCACAGAGATTGACCGTCCGGGCGGGGCGCTCCATGTCCATATCGACGATAAGGACGTGCTGTACGATTTCGAGCATGCTTCCACGGAGCTGGAGCCTGCCTACGCGATTACCGTTCACAAAAGCCAGGGCAATGAATTCCCAGCGGTGATTATCCCTGTGCTCAAACCCCCGAAACAGCTTTGCTATCGAAACCTGCTGTATACCGGAGTGACCCGGGCCAAACAGTTGCTGATTCTGGTGGGGCAGCGTGGGGTAGTTGACGCTATGATTGAGAACGACCGGAAAACACGGCGCTATACGGGATTGAAATATTTTCTGGAAAGAGACACATAACGGACTTGGGCGTGGTAACCGCAGCAAGAAGTTAACAGCGGTCCAGTGTGAAGGAGGAATTTCTTTGCTAAAAGCGATTATCTTTGATGCGTATGGGACGCTTTTTAACACAAGAAACGGGTCCGTAAACGCGGTACGGGAGATTTTGGCAATCAATGGTCACACTGAGATGTCCGCGGAAAATTTTTACGCTCACTGGAAAAAAGTACATCGAAAGCACATGCTCGGGCTACCGAATTTTCAAACGGAAGCGGAGATTTACGCATTGGATTTGGAAGAGTTGTACCGTGAATATGGCTTTTGCCGAAACCCTCGAAAGGATGTCAGCTTGATGCTGGCTATTCAAGGGACGCGGGTAGTTTTTCCAGAAGTAAAAGGTGTAATTGACACATTGGGGAAAGAATTTGTGATAGCCATTGGTTCGACTACGGATACAATTCCCCTTATGAAAGATTTAGAACGAGGCGGGCTATCCATAACAAACATTTTTACTTCTGAGT
>DXXH01000025.1:0-25297 GCA_019416395.1 Clostridiales bacterium | reverse complement strand
AGTTTTACACAGCGATTCTTTCAAAATTGGGAGTACGTTCCTCTGAGACGCTTTTTGTAGGCGATTCCCTGTTAGATGATGTGGAAGGGCCCAGAAAAGCGGGAATTCACACTTGTTGGATCAACCGAAAACATCAGGAAAGTTCTAAGGTCTGTCCGGAGTATGAGATAAAGGATATGACCCAGCTGATAGAGGTGGTAAAGAGGCTATCCTGAAAAGCGGAGAAAGGGGTATCTCCCTAGAAACGCAAGGAAAAGATTTCCCCTGTTGAAAAAGAGAAGCTTTTGTAGTATAATCTAAAATTAGTAACGTATGGGCGCGGTTTTAGGATTTGTGGGGAAAAAGGAGTGCTGTGAGGGCAGTCGGTTCCCAGCGATCGAAAACCGTTTCGCAATTTGTGTGTGAGGATTGATTTGAAGCATGATAGGAACCGATATCGCCATTGATTTGGGGACTTCCAGGTTTAAAGTGTATCTGGACGGGAAAGGGATCGTGTTGAGCGAGCCTTCCATTTTGGCTGTGGATAACTTGACCGACGAAGTGATCGCCATAGGCAGCGACGCGTATGATATGCTGGGGCGCACCTCTGACCGGATCACTGTGTCCCGGCCCTTGAGCAACGGTGTGATTTCCGATTTCTCCATGGCTGAACAGCTTATCAGTTATTATTTAAAGCAGATCAGTTCCAGCCGGGTGTTTATGCCCCGGGTTGTGGTCAGTGTTCCCTGCAATGTTACCGAGGTGGAAAAACGTGCTGTGGTGGAAGCCATTACCGCTGCAGGTGTACGGAAGGTTTGTCTGATCGAAGAGCCGGTAGCGGCCGCCATTGGTGCTGGGGTAGATATCGCTGTTCCTCACGGTACCATGATTGTGGATATTGGCGAAGGCGCCACGGATATGGCGGTGATTTCACTAAACGGTATTGCTGTAGCCAATTCCTGTGGAATTGCCGGGGCGGATTTTAATGACGCCATTGTGAAATATGTGCGGAAGAAATTCAATCTGCTCATTGGCGACCGTACAGCGGAAGAAGCGAAAATCGCCATTGGGTGCGCATATCCCAGAAAGAAGCTTTTAAAATACACCTTGAAGGGCCGAAATGCCATGAGCGGGCTGCCGGAAACCACGGTGATGAATTCCGATGAGATGATCGAAGCATTAATTGAGCCGGCCATATCCATCATACGCACGGTTCAGGAAACATTGGAAGAGACTCCCCCGGAATTGCTGGCGGATATTTTCACAGACGGTATTTACCTCACAGGTGGTTCCGCTAATCTGTATGGATTTTCCACTTTGCTTTCCAAGAAGACCAAGATTCCTGTAGTTACCTTTGACAATCCGGAAAATTGTGTGGTTTTGGGCGCCGGCAAAGCGATCAAGTACATTGATAAAATCGACAACCATGGGCATGGCAAACTGAATCCCCTGGTGGCGTATTATTGAGCTGAAAAAACATAAAAAGGGACTGGTTTTCAACCAGTCCCTTTTCTGTATTTCTACAGGGGGATTAAGTCTCTTCAAAATCTTTTTCCGAAAGAACTCCAAAATGAAGCAAAGCGTTTTTGATCCCATCTTCTCCTACAGGGGTAGTGACGTAATCTGCGGCGTCTTTCGCAGGAGCTGTCCCATTGCCCATGGCAACACCGATTCCGGCCCAGGCGAGCATTTGGGAGTCATTGTTCCCGTCGCCAAACACCATAATCTCATTCCGGTTCCAACCATAGTGTTTGGCCACTGCGGCCAAGCCTACGTCTTTGCCCCCATGTTCTGGAATGATATCGCAAATCCCCACACCAGACCCTGTGATGGCAATATGCTTTAGAGGAGCGAGACACCCTGTGTCCTCGTGATTTATGTAGGCGAGAAATTGGAGTACCGGGTGGTTTTCCAGCCGGGAAAGGTCGTAAGGACCAGGGGCGGGAAGACCTGCCCAGGCAAAGTGGTCTTTAATAGCCTGGGATTCCAAAATATAGAAGCATTGTTTTTCTTCGATAATGAGGCAGGGAAAAGGATTAGCCTTCACCAGGTCCACCAGTGTCCGGATATCTTCTGGGTCGTGGGCCATACGGTGGAGTACAGTCCCATTGCGGTCAACAGCCAGTTGGCCGTTTAAGGTCACAAAACCGTCAAAGGGGAAAAACTCTTCCAGAAACGTGGTCATGGCGGGGAAGCGTCCCGTAGCCACGAACAGTTTAACCCCTTTGCTCCGCAAAGCCTTCAGGCTGGCCAGAGTGGAAGCGGGTATGCTCCGGGTTTCCGGGTTTAAGAGCGTGCCGTCAATATCGAAAAAAACGCATTTTATCATGCAGCCAATCCATTCCTTTCACGTTCAGGGGTGGAAGGCGTCCATCAATTGGGAATCCACCCCATATTGTTTCCCACAATCTCTCAGGCCTTCGAAGATCTCTTCTCGAGAGTAGTCCCAGGCTTCCAGTTCTTTGTCGGAAAAACGGTTCAAATATTGGTAAAAGCTCAATGCAATAGGGAACGTAGAGGGATTGGAGAAATCCAATTCCTCAAACAGAAGATTTTCCGCTTGATTGATGTTGCCACGGTCACAGAGGTTTTTCAATTCTTCTAAAAGGGGGGAATCACCATTGGTTCCCTTTTCCCAGAACGTTACCAAACCTTCTGGCTCTGGAAGATCGCGGCCCAATACCCGGGCTAAAAGCCTGCCCATATCCCGGATCATTCGAATGATATAATCCTCGGTGAGCATAGGGACTCCTCAGTGCTGCCGCTGTTTATATTTTTCCACAATCAGATTGGCGCACTTGTAGATATCGCCCCCGCCCAGTGTCAAAATCAGATCGCCGGGCTGGGCCTTTTCCATCACGTAGTCAGCGATTTCTTCAAAGCTGGAAAACCAGGTGCTGCCCGGAATTTTAGCCGCCAAGTCACTGGTGTGGATATTGTAGGTGTTGGTTTCCCGCACAGCCAGAATTTCGGTCATCACCACATGCTGGGGAATGGACAAAGCCTTTGCGAATTCGTCCAGCAGGTTGTAAGTCCGAGAATAGGTGTGGGGCTGGAATACGGCCCAAACCTGATTGTATCCCATACGCACTGCGGAAGTGAGCACTGCGGTCAGTTCCGTGGGGTGGTGGGCGAAATCGTCCGCCACTGTGACGCCCTCGAATTTGCCCAATACCTCAAATCTCCGATGCACACCGGTGAATTTCCCCAAAGTGGAGCAGATCGTTTCAGGAGCTACGCCAAGGCAATGTGCCACAGCGGCAGCAGCAATGGCGTTCATCATATTGTGCTCACCGGGGACGATCAGGTTTACACGACCTAGCTTTTCCCCGTGACAGGTTAAAGTGAAGTCCTCGCAGGCAGTGTCTTCCTCGTTCATCTCGGTGGGGTAATAATCGTTGTGTTCCCCCATGCCGAAGGTGACGATCTTGGCATGGGTAAGGCCCTTGACACTTTCCATAGCCCGTTCGTTGTCGCCGTTGACCACAATGAGCTGTGATGTTTGCCGGGCAAACTGGCGGAAGGACTTCACAATGTTGTCCACGGTCTTGAAGTAGTCCAGGTGATCCGCGTCAATGTTCAAGATTACGGAAATAGCAGGGTGCAGCTGCAAGAACGTGTCCACATACTCGCAGGCTTCCACAACGATCGTTTGGCTCTTACCGATGCGGCTGTTGGCGCCCAGCATGGGAAGCTTGCCGCCAATAATGGCGCTGGGATCCATGCCGCCCTCCATAAGGATTTCCGTCAGCATAGCAGTGGTAGTGGTTTTACCATGGGTGCCGGATACGGCGATGGGCCGGGTAAATTTACGGGTGAGCAGGCCCAGCATGACAGAACGCTCCAGAGTAGGGATCCCCCGTTCCCTGGCAGCGACCAGTTCCGGGTTATCGGATTTGCAAGCGGCAGTGTAGACCACCACTTCAGCGTCACCAATATTTTCCGCTTTGTGTCCCATGGCGACAGGGATTCCGTAGCTGCGGACACGGTCCAGCGTGTCGGATTCATTGATATCAGAGCCGGTCAGCTGATACCCCTTGTGGAAGAGGATTTCCGCCATAGGGCACATGCCGGAGCCGCCAATGCCTACAAAGTGCAGTTTTTTCACGTGGTCCAGAATATTTTCGTCCATATGCAAACTCTCCTTGGTCGAGATTTCATTTTCTCATACGTACTATTATTATATTGTAAAATCACTCTAAAATAAAGCCTAAATTGAAAATTCTAAAGAATAACCTGGGGAACCAAATTTCTCCCGCCGCCATACTATGAAAGAGACTTAAGTGCTGGGGGAGAAAGGAATGGGGAAAATGGAGTGTTTTGGGATTGTGGGCGGCGACCGCCGTCAGCTGTATTTGGCAAAATCCCTGAGGCAAGACGGTTTTTCCGTGTTTCTTCATGGATTTGAAAACTTAGAGGAAGCGGGAGCGTTTCCCAGCCTGTCCTTGGAGAAATTGGGAGAACAATGCGGAGTGGTGTTACTGCCTCTTCCGGCCACCAGAGACGGAAAAACGGTAAACGCCCCTTTTGCCAAGAAGCCTATTTCCTTGGACGAAGGGTTTGTTAAGGCAATCCAGCACTGCCAGGTGCTGGGGGGCATGGTGGGAAAGGTGCGGGATTCCTCACCCTTGTGGAAGGAAGTTTCCCTTTCCGACTATTACCAGCGGGAAGAACTGACCTTGGGCAACGCTTTCCTTACTGCGGAAGGAGCCGTTGCCCTGGCGGTGGAACAGTATCCGGGAGCGCTGGGCGGGTCCCATTGCCTGGTTGCGGGATTTGGCAGAATCGGAAAAGCCCTGTGTTTGGCGTTGCGGGGACTAGGCGCCCGGGTGGATTGCTGTGCCCGTAAGCCGTGGGATCTGGCGGCCATTCGGGCTTTGGGATGCCGGCCGTTGGAATACCGGGAGATCGAGGATCGGTACGACATACTGTTCAATACAGTGCCAGCTCTTGTGTTGGGAGAGAACTCTCTGTCCCGGCAGAGTCCGGATACCCTTGTGCTGGAGTTGGCCAGCGCCCCGGGGGGGATTGACCGCCAAGCTGCAGAGAAATATGGTCTGCGGGTGGTGGACGCTCCCTCGTTGCCGGGACGTTTTTCCCCCAAGGCCTCTGGGGAATTGATCAAAGAGGCCGTGTATCACATATTGAGAGAAAGGCGGAAGCTCTGATGAAAACCATTGGATTTGCCATGTGCGGTTCGTTCTGCACCTTTGATAAAGCGGTGGCCCAGATGGAAGCCCTGGCGGGTTCCTATGGCGTTCTGCCCATCATGTCCCAAAACGCTTATTCCACAGATACCCGCTTTGGAAAGGCGGAAGATTGGATTCGCCGTGTGGAAAAAATTTCCGGCAGGGAAGTGATCCACACCATTGTCCAGGCGGAGCCCATCGGTCCCAAAGGCATGGTGGATTTGCTGGTAGTCGCCCCTTGTACCGGGAATACTCTTTCCAAAATTGCCAACGGGATTACAGATACGCCTGTGACGATGGCAGTAAAATCTTCCCTGCGGATTGGGATCCCTGTGGTGCTGTGTTGCGCTACCAACGACGCCATGGCAGCGTCCGGGCCCAATTTACTGCGTCTGTTGAATACAAAACATGTGTACCTGGTGCCTCTGCGGCAAGACGACCCTGTGAAAAAGCCGGTATCCCTGGTGGCGGATTTTTCCCTGTTGCCACAAGCAATTGCCTCTGCTCTGGAAGGAAAACAGCTCCAGCCGGTATTTTTGCCACCCCAGGTTTCGGCGTAAAAGGGGAAAAAACTTTAGATATTTACAAACCGGCCGCTTTGGGGTATGATAATGGGTATCATAGCCGGAGCAGGCTGTGAAGTTTAGGAAAAGGACAGGAAATCATGCTTTACTGTACCAAATGTCACGGCGTGTGTCAGGATTCCACCCTCAAATGCCCCAACTGCAAAAGCAGCAAGTTGCGTCAGGTAAACGACGAAGATTTTGTGTTGTTGCACCGTGCTGATCAATATGCTGCCCAGCGTTTAGAGGAAGAATTCAAGGCTGAGGGAATTTCCTATCAGATGGAGCGGTTTGACGGGGGGAGGATCTCCTACTTATACGACAGCGACATCATGCCTACCGATAAAATGGTTTTGGTCCGGTGGGGAGATTATCCCGCGGCCAAAAAGATTTCGGCCCAGCTCAAGGACGATATGGAACGGGAGCAGGCAGAGGACAATGGGGGAGAGACCTTTGAACCCATGTCCCCGAAAAAGCGGCTTGTGGTGCAAATCGTATCCGTGTTTGTGTTTTTGGTGGCGGTGATGCTGGTGGTGTTTGGGGCGGACGCCGTAGCCAATTGGCTAAAGAGTCTGTGGAGCTGAGCCTGTCTCCAATAAAGCCAGGGGATTACCGGCTGTCTGCCTTTCCAGCGGTTTAGCCGGTGAAATATCTATTATGGAAAGGAAGAGAAATATGCAGGATTACAAGTTGGATACCCTGTGTATCCATGCGGGCTATAAGCCCGGGAACGGTCAGCCGCGGGTGGCCCCCATTGTGCAGAGCACGACGTATGTGTACGAGAGCTCCAAAGAAATGGGCGCATTGTTTGACCTTCAGGAAGACGGTTTCTTCTATACCCGTTTGGGCAACCCCACCAACGATGTGGTGGAAAAGAAGATCGCTGCCCTGGAAGGCGGCGTAGGGGCCATGATTACATCTTCTGGCCAGGCTGCCAGCCTGATGGCTGTTTTGAATATCTGCAAAGCCGGCGATCACCTGGTAAGCTCCAGTGCGATTTATGGTGGTACCTTTAACCTGTTCTATAAGACCATGAAGGAAATGGGAATTGAGACCACCTTTGTTTCTCCCACCAGCACCAAAGAGGAATTGCTGGCGGCAATGCGTCCCAATACCCGTTGCGTGTTTGCGGAAACTTTGGCCAATCCTTCTCTGGTGATCACCGATCTGGAGATTTTTGCCCAGGCAGCCCATGAATACGGAGTTCCGCTGATTGTGGACAATACATTCCCCACGCCCATCAATTGCCGTCCTTTTGAGTTTGGGGCGGATATTGTGGTTCATTCCACCACCAAATATATGGACGGTCACGCGGTGCAGGTGGGCGGCGTGATTGTGGATTCCGGAAACTTCAACTGGGATAACGGCAAATTCCCGGATTTGACCCAACCGGACGAGTCCTATCACGGGGTGATTTACACCAAGCAGTTTGGCAAAGCGGCGTATATTGCCAAAGCCCGTGTGCATTTGATGCGTGACCTGGGAGCCCAGGCAGCGCCCATGAATGCGTTTTTGCTGAATCTGGGCTTGGAGACTCTGGCACTGCGCATGGAGCGTCACTGCTCCAACGCTTTGACGGTTGCAAAGTATCTGGAGTCCGATCCCCGGGTGAGCTGGGTCAACTATCCGGATCTGGAAAGCAGTCCTCAGCATGCCTTGGCGAAAAAGTATATGCCCCATGGCACTTGCGGTGTGGTGTCCTTTGGAGTGAAGGGCGGCCGGGAAGCGGCTACCCGCTTTATGGACAGCCTGGAAATGGCTTCCGTAGTCACTCATGTAGCGGATTTGCGCACTTGCGCCCTGCACCCGGCCAGCACTACCCATCGTCAGATGACTGATGAGCAGTTGAAGGAAGCTGGCGTACCTGCCGATTTGATCCGTCTTTCTGTAGGCATTGAGAATCCCCAGGATATTTTGAATGACATTCAGCAGGCTTTGGAAAAGGCCGTGCAATAAATCCTCATAGAGGAAAAGGACAGGGAGCTGTAAACTTTGGTTTATAGCTTCCTGTTTCCTTTTTCAAATGTTTGGAACTTTTTGGTGTGCAAACAAAAAAGGCCTGCCGTAAAAATGTGGCAGGCCTTTTGGTATGTGAATGTGTTTGGGAGTCGGATTACACCTGGTCAGAAAAAGTGAGGGTCACCGCCTGAACAAGGTCAAGGCCTTGAAGATCCTCGGGGGTAAAGTAGGTGTCTGTGGTGAAAGAGGCCATGGTGTTTCCACTTGTTTCCGCAAATAGTGCCACGGGGATTTCCTGATCCAGTTGGATTTCTTGTTCTTCCCCAAGCCAGGAATGGGAAGAAGCGGTCAAGTCACCGTCCAATGTGACCGGTTTGCTCTGAAAACTAGAGGTTCCTTGAGCGCTGAGATTTATGTCAAAACGCCGGTCTTCCCGGTAGATCATAGTGAGCACGCCATTTGTAGGGCCGTCAGAGTCTTGTCCGTCCCACATAATGCTTCCTCCACCATTTTCTACCCAGTTGCCATTTTCCAATACATAACAGGTAACGGTTACCGAGAGAGCCTCTTCAGGAGTGTGGAAGGAAACAAGATTGGCCGTGTTGCGCAAATTTAAATAGTCCAGCAGTTGCCACTGGCTTTCCGTCAGGGGATAGGGAGCCAGGGTGTTTTTCTTCGCCTCAACCTGACAGCCGGCGGAGAATAAAAGCAGGATCAGGAGCAGTCCACAGGCTTTTATGAGTGTTCTCTTCACAGGTTACCCTTCCTTTCCACTCCACAGCAGGGATATTCGTGACTAAAATGGTAACCTAGCTTTTCCGCCAGGGCTACACTGGCCAGATTGGCTGCATCCCAGCTTGGATAAAGCCCCTGGTCCAGGCAGTGGAGAATCAAAGCACTGGCGCAACACAGCGCTAACCCCCGTCGCCGGTATTCCGATTTTGTATCGATCTCTATTTCAATGCCTTCCCGGTACCAGGAATACGAGGACGCTCCGGCAGCCAGTTCTTTCCCAGAGAGGGCCACAAATCCATGCCCGTGGGCGGCGTAGTCGTCCCAGGTGGGAAACTGGGAGCAGAAATCCTGAGCCCAAGGCGTTGTCTGGATTTGACGGTAAAGTTCTTCGTCGATGGCGCACAGTGTAAACCCGTCTGGCAGATTGTCCCGGAAAGACCGCAGCTTCATCTGGTCAAACACATGAGGTTCTTTTCGAAGGGCGTACCGTGAAAAGGACTTTACCCGTCCCAAATGGGCCTGTTCAACCAGCCGTTGCCAGGAGCTGTTTTGTGGGACCACAATGGCTTCATCTGCGGCGAAATCCTGGGGAATGGATCCGGCAAGCTTTTCGGCGTCCGGAGAGTTCCAGTCGCCCCCTAGAAACAGAAAGTCCCCCAGCCAGAGCAAAGCGGCTTTTGGGTTGGCTGGGTCATCTGCCCAAGCGTGTCCCATACAGCCTTGCAGAACAGACCAAATCAGTGTTTCTTCCCAATCTTGAAACAGGGGAGAAAGGTTCTGCAACTCTTGTTGGCCAACTTTTATCATCGTGTGATTCCCCCCGGAAGTCTTTTGAGGGGATTATAGCAGGAATCCAGGAATATTGCAAGAAAAAGCCGTGACCAGTTCGGCCACGGCACAGGTCAGTCACTTTGGGATTTTGAGGACAAATCAGGTTCGCCGGGACTGTCCGGAAGAGGCTGGGAATCCAGGGGTTTGTCTCTGGACACCAGGGGAGCGGCAGGTTGCTCGGATACTACAGGCGCAACCGTCGGCGTGATTTGCTTCACGACTAGGGGAAATTGTACCGTTACGGTAAACAGATCCCCATCGGTGTGGACGTTGAATTTTCCCCCACAGGCTTCTGTGAAGCTTTTGGCAATGGAAAGTCCCAGTCCGCTACCTTCGGTGGTACGGTTTTGATCCCCACGGACAAACCGGGCGGTAAGATCTTCCCCGTTCATGGTGATTTCATTGCGGGAAATGTTACGGATACTTACTGTTGCAAAGCCATTTTGGGCGGTCAGGTTCACATAGACCCGGGAGCCTTCCAGGGAATATTGGGAACAGTTGCGGATCAGGTTTTGAAATACCCGGTACATGCGTTGTCCGTCGGCGTGAACCAAAAAGGGCGTATCGGGAATATCCACCCGCCAGACAAGCCCGGAATTGCGCATCGTCTCGTCCATTTCCCCGAAGGTTTGTTGCAAAAGCTTGCCAATGTCCAAATCGTCCAGGTTGAGGGAAATGTTCCCAGTGGCAGCCTTGGATACCTCAAACACATCTTGGACAATGTGGTTTAAACGGTCGGCTTTCCGGGAAATCGTCTGAATGTAATCCACCACATGGGGGGGCAGGTTGGGCTCCCGCTTGAGGAGTTCCACATAGCTGATAATGGACGTCAAGGGCGTTTTAATGTCATGGGACACGTTGGTAATCAGCTCCACTTTTGTGCGGTCGGCCTTAATGCCCTCTTCCACGGCCTTTTGAATGCCGGTACGGATCATGTTCAGCTGCATGGCGCAATCATACAAGTTGGAAGTGGGGGGGATGTGGTTGACAGCGTTTAGGTTTCCACCGTACATTTCGGCAATTTGAGCCATAAGGACGCTCCAATCCCGAAGATCTGATTTCAACGCCAGTGAGTACCAGAACACGGTTCCAATGACTCCTGCCACGGCAAAACATAAAACGCCCAGCAGGAAAAAATCCCGGATATGGGAGCCAGGGGCCCTCAGCAACGCCAAAAACATGGCGGAAGATACCCCCAGCACTCCAATAATGACCGCCAGTGTGGACAACAGCCGCCGAAGGCTTCTCTGTTCAAAAGAGGTCAGATCACGGTAATTGTTGAGGGCTCGCAGCAGGGAATGGACCACGTTGTGTTTAAAAAAGCGGCGGTTATGCCCAATGTCCAAGCAGAGAAAATAGAGCAGGATAATCCCGATGACAGCTGTGCTCCACCCAGCCAAAGTGGTATACATGTCCACCGTTAACGCCAAAAACAGCATCAGCGCGATAAACAGGATTTTGAATTCCACCCAGATGCGGGCCAGACCCTGTGCCAGCATATCCTCAAAGCTCCTCCGGTCTTTCCGAAAGGCAATCATCAGGATTAGCAGTGTCAAAACCAGGAGAACGGCACAGAGAACCGCTACCGGCAGCCATTGGGGCAGGGGCTCGTTCCCATGGGACACCTGCTTGATGGCGTCTCCAATACTTTCCGCCAGATTGGGATCCAGGGAGACAAACAGCAGAAACAGCAGTCCCGAGGTTACGCCGCAGAGAAGAATCATAAAGCAGATCCAGGAGATGACGCCCCGGAACATGTCGCTGTTTTTCAGCTCAGTGTTTTTCGAATTTATAACCAATGCCCCACACCACCTTCAGATATTCCGGCTCCCCGGGATTGATTTCGATTTTCTCCCGGATCCGGCGGATATGCACCATGACCGTGTTTTCCGTGGAGTAAGCGGATTCATTCCAGATTTTGCTGTAGATTTCTTCCGCTGGGAAGATGCGGCCCGGATTGCGCATTAAAAGCTCCACGATCTTTGTTTCCGTGGCAGTGAGCTTAACAGGTTCGCCGTCGGCGTAGAGCACATGCTCGTCCAAGTTGAAGCAGAGCCTGCCATTGACGATGGTATTTTCACCGCTGGAGTGGATATCGCCCAAAGAGGTATACCGCCGCAGCTGGGATTTTACCCGGGCGGTAAGTTCCATGGGATTGAAGGGTTTTGTCACGTAGTCGTCGGCGCCCATGGAAAGGCCGATGACCTTGTCGCTGTTTTCGCTTTTGGCGGAAAGCACGATGATGGGCAGGTTTTTCCGCTCCCGGATTTTCATGATGGCAGAAAGGCCGTCCAGCTTGGGCATCATCACGTCGATGATGATCAGATGGATATCCCGGGTCATGGCCAAATCCAAAGCTTCCATGCCGTCGTAGGCCTTCAGAACGTTATATCCTTCGCTTTCCAGGTTCAAGGCGATGGCCCGCACGATTTCCCGGTCGTCGTCTACCACCAGAATATTTTTCTTTTCACCGTTGTCCATAATTCCGGATCCTCCTAGCAAAACAGTCCAATCTTACTTCCACACTATAATCCCGGTTCCTTACATTCCGGGAAACAGATTTCTTACGAAAATCATACAGTATTTTTCCTGGAAACGCAAGACCGGCACACGCCGTCATGTTCCCGTATTCCCTGCATACATATAAGGGAAAGGGGGAACGGAGATGAAAGAATTGGCGCGGATACTCAAGCGGAAAAGGGTGGTAATCCTATCTTTGGCAGTGTTGTTGGGATTGTGCGGCCTGGTGACTATTACAGCGCGCCAGGGCGGAGCTGTAATGGCATCGGCAGAAATTACCAATTGGGGGTTGAGCTTCCAGGAAGAGGGCCAGCCGCCTATTGGAAACGCAGATAGTGAATATCTGGCTCAATTCAACGCTTTGTACCGGGATCCCACCCAGGAAAAAGTGTTGTATCTCACTTTTGACGCAGGCTATGAAAACGGCTATACGGCCCAGATTTTGGACGCGCTGAAAAAGCATCAAGCGCCCGCCACCTTCTTTCTGGTCGGAAATTATCTGGAAACGGAACCGGAGCTGGTGTGCCGCATGGTAAAAGAAGGGCATACGGTTGGAAATCACACTTACTCCCACCCAGATATGTCCGCCATCTCCACGGAAGAGGCGTTTCGAGAGGAACTGACAAAAAATGAGGCGTTATACAAGAAAATCACAGGGGAAGAAATGGCAAAACTGTACCGGCCGCCCCAAGGAAAATTCTGTGAGTCAAACCTATGCATGGCGCAAGAGATGGGATACCGGACCGTGTTCTGGAGCTTGGCATATGTAGATTGGTACGAAGACGACCAGCCCACCAGGGAAGAAGCCTTTGAGAAGCTGATCCCACGGATCCACCCGGGAGCAGTGGTGTTGTTGCATAGCACGTCAGCGACGAACGCAGCCATTCTGGACGATTTGCTTACCCAGTGGGAAGATTTGGGATATACCTTTGGCAGGCTGGAAGAAATCGTGCTATGATTCTATATAAGAAATAAAATCAAGCTTATCGCCTGTACAATGAAAAGCACGCGTAAGGACGCTGTTCATCACACAGGGGGGCTTGAAATGGAACGCTGGGAAATTGTGGTTGTAGGCGCTGGGGCCGCTGGACTTATGGCGGCACGGGCAGCTGCCATAGGCATGAAAGAGCGGGGGAAACAGCCCAGTGTGCTTTTACTGGAAGGAAACCCTAAAGTGGGAAAAAAGCTATTGGCAACAGGGAATGGACGGTGCAATTTGACGAACCTGGGCATAAGCCTGTCCCACTATCATGGAGATACGGCCAAAGCAGCTCCTTTGCTGGAAGCGTATCCACCGGAAAGAGTGTTGGAAGAATTTGAAAATATGGGACTGCTTTGCCGGGCTGACGAGGAAGGACGGGTCTATCCCAGAAATCTCCAGGCAGCAGCAGTATTACAAGCGCTGCGGTCTTCCTGTGAGGAGGCGGGAGTAGTCCTGCGGTGTGACGCGGGAGTCCGAAGCGTTGCAGTGGAGCAAGGGGGATTTCGCCTGGATACGGAAACAGGGGAAGTATCTGCTTCCCGCTGTGTGTTGGCTTGTGGGGGGAAAGCTTCTCCAAAGCATTCCTGGGAAAAGGGCGGGTATGCCCTGGCTGAACAGCTGGGCCATTCCCTCACGGCGTTAAAGCCCTCATTGACCTATTTGAAAAGTTTCAAAAAATGTTTGCGCTCTCTAAAAGGCATGCGTGTCCGGGCAAAAGCATCTCTATGGGTCCACGGGGAGAAAGTTTGCCAGGAGAGTGGGGAAGCGCTTTTTGGGGACGGCAGTCTTTCGGGAATTTGCCTGTTCAATTTGTCTGCCTGCTTGCGTGAGAAGGTTCCCCAGGGAACGGAGATCTCCTTGGACCTGTTGGAAGACATGTCTTACCGGGAGGTATTGGACTATGTGGAACGCCAAAGTAAGAGCCATGGGGAATATCCTGCTTGGGAGCTTTTTGCCGGAGTGCTGAACTTGCGGGTGGGAGAGGAATTGATGAAGGAGTTGGGAATCCCACGGGAAATGGTTTTCCGGGAACTTTCCCGGCAGCAGCTTCGGAAAGCGGCAGGGCTTTGTAAGGATTGGCGTTTTTCAATCACAGGGACAGGAGACTGGGAGAATGCGCAGGTTACCGCTGGGGGAGTTCCTTTGGTTGAGGTAGACGCCTTGACCATGGAGTCAAAAAAGCACCCGGGACTTTACCTTGCGGGAGAGATGATGAATATAGACGGGGACTGCGGCGGTTATAACCTGCATTGGGCCTGGGCGACAGGACTTGCTGCCGGGCAGAGCGCCGCCCGTGGAAGAAAGGGGAAAGAACCATGCTCAAAGTTACAGGGTTAAAGCTGCCCTTGGATTTTAAAAGCGCCGACCTTCGCCGGGCTGCCGCACGAAAGCTCCATGTGCCGGAACGGGCGATGACTTCTGTTGCTTTGGCGAAAAAATCTGTGGACGCCCGGAAAAAGGACAGAGTCCATTTTGTCTGCGCAGCAGACGTGGAGATCGATGGGGACGAAAATAAACTGTTGGCTCGTCGGCGTGATCCGTCCATTTTGCGCACCCAGCCTTACCACTACGACATGCCTTGCTGTGGAACCCTTGCCCAGCGTCCGGTGGTAGTTGGATTTGGTCCGGCGGGAATGTTCGCCGCCCTGCTGCTTGCCCAATGCGGGCAACGCCCCATTGTTTTGGAACGGGGCAAACCAGTGGAAGAGCGGGAGAAATCAGTGACCCGTTTTTGGAAAGACCGTGTGTTGGACCCGGAAAGCAATGTGCAGTTTGGAGAAGGAGGGGCTGGCACCTTTTCCGATGGAAAACTTACCACGGGAACGGGGGACGGCCGAATCCGCAAAGTGCTGGATGAGCTGGTAGCTGCCGGCGCTCCCCAGGAGATTCTCTACGAGGCGAAACCCCACATCGGAACCGATAAACTGCCGGGAGTGGTGCGTTCGATTCGGGAACAGGTGATCGCTTTGGGGGGAGAGGTGCGGTTTTCCACCAAGGTGACAGGATTTCTTCTTCGGGAAGGAACCCTTACAGGATTGCGGTTGCGCACTCAGACTGGGGAAGAAGTCTTGGAGTGCTCCCAGGTGATTTTGGCTGTAGGGCACAGCGCTCGTGACATTTTTGAAGCGCTTCACCATTTGGGAGTGCCCATGGAGGCAAAAGCATTTTCCGTAGGAGCTAGGATCGAACACCCTGCGGCTTTGATTGACCGCGCGCAATATGGGGAATTTGCTGGGCACAAGGCTTTGGGAGCGGCGGACTATAAACTTTCCTGCCATCTGGAGAATGGCAGGGGCGTTTATACCTTTTGCATGTGTCCCGGCGGCTATGTGACGGGAGCTGCCTCGGAGCCAGGGGGCGTAGTGACCAACGGCATGAGTCCGTGGGCCCGTGACGGGCAAAACAGCAATGCGGCGCTGCTGGTAGGAGTGACCCCTGAAGATTATGGAGCGGAAGGACCTTTGGCGGGGATCGCATTTCAACGTGGGATTGAACGGGCGGCTTTTGTGCTTGCCGGAGAAAATTATTCAGCGCCTGCCCAACGGGTGGCGGACCTTTTAGAGGGGATACCCTCTAAGGGGTTTGGAGGCGTCCTGCCTACCTATGAACCGGGTGTGGTTCCGGGAGATTTGAGAAAATGCCTGCCGGAGTTCGTGACGGATTCCATGAAAGCCGCATTGCCGCGTTTGGGCAAACGGCTTCAAGGGTTTGATACCGGTGACGCTGTGCTTACAGCGCCTGAAACCAGGAGTTCTTCTCCGGTGCGCATTCTTCGGGACGAGCTGTACCAATCCCCCTTGGCACGGGGACTGTACCCCTGTGGGGAAGGTGCGGGCTACGCAGGGGGGATTGTATCCGCGGCGGTGGACGGCCTTCGCTGCGCGGAAGCAGTTCTCTCGGCAGCAGAACTGAAAAAATAGGCAAGGAAAAAAGGGAAGCGTTTGCTTCCCTTTTTTAGCGGGCAGTATAGACCGTTTTCCCGTCTTTAATGGTTTCCACAACTTGAAGGCCTTTCAATTCTTCCACAGGGCAAGAGAGCGGGTCCCGGTCCAGGATTACCAAATCCGCCCGTTTGCCAGGGGAAAGAGTTCCTTTACTGTGTTCTTCAAAAAGGGCGTAAGCGCTGTTGTACGTCACAGCCCGGAGAGCTTCCCAAGGAGTCAGACGCTGGTTCTCGCCTAAGATGGTCCCTTTTTTGGTCTGGCGGCACACGGCACACCAAAGGGTCTCCAGCATATTGGGTGGAATTACCGGCGAATCTTGGTGGAAATCGAACACCACCCCTTGTTCCAAGGCCGTTTTCGCCGGGCTGATCTGGGAAGCGCGTTTCCACCCAAGGTTTTGAAGGTGGACTTCCCCCCAGTGGTAGACATGGGCCACAAAGAAGGAAGCGATCATCTGGAGCTGTCGGAGCTTGGGCATTTGATCCGGACGCAGGAGTTGAGCGTGGATCATTACGGGACGGATATGGCGGCCATATTTTTCATAAGCTGTTTGGTAGCACCGGAGCAGCTGTTCCGCGGCGGCGTCCCCATTGCAGTGGGTTACAATTTGGATCCCTTCCCGTTGGGCTTTTTCCAAAAAGTCCAATACCTGGGGGTCTTGATAAATTGGATATCCTCGGTAATCCGGTTCCCCATTTTCGTATGGTTCTGTCAGCCAGGCGGTGCGGCCTTGGGGAGAGCCGTCCAGAAACAGCTTGTATCCGGCAATTTTCAACCCGTTCCGATAGTGTCCCAAATAGTCCTTATGAGCGTCTAGCAGGGCGGCGCTGTCCTTGATGTCCACATAAGCTGCTACATCGCCTTGGAGCAGCCCTTGGGAAGCGGCTGTTTCCAGAAGTTCCCATTCGGGCTGCCTGGTCAGCCCCTCGTGAATGGTGGTAATTCCCTGGGAAAAATACACCTCTTCCGCCCGCTTTAGATTTTTAAGAGAGGCTTCCGGATCCCGGGGAATGCGGGAGCCCATGTTGGTGAAAGCGGCTTCTTCTAAATATCCGTCAGGTTCCCCGTTTGCCAACCGGCCGATTTTTCCGCCCTCTGGATCAGGGGTGTCCTTGGTAATGCCCAGGGCTTGCAACCCTAATGTGTTTACGGTTCCCATATGTCCAGAGGCGTGGGTGACCATCACCGGACAGTCCGGCAGAAAAGCGTCTAAGTCGGCAGAAACAGGGTGGCGGTGTTCCTGCAAATCGTTTTGGTCGTAGCCAAAGCCGATGACCCATTCCCCGGAAGGGATTTTCCACTGTTCCCGAAAGGCGCGCAGCCGCTGGCCAATTTCTTCCAGGGAGCGGCAGCCTGCAAGCTGGGCCAGTCCCAGTGTTTGTGCCAGCGCGGTGATATGACTGTGGCCGTCTACAAACGCCGGAAGCAAAGTGCGGCCTTCCAAGTTTACCCGGACAGCGTCTTTGGCCAGGGTTTCCAGTTCCTGCTGATTTCCAACGGCTTTGACAATTCCGTTTTCCACCAGCAGGCTTTGGGCGGAGTCTTCCCTCTCAAGAGGTAAAATAGTCCCACCGAAATAGAACGTTTTCATATAATTTTCCTTCCCTAAACTGTGATGTCTTTTCCCATTTTTCCCCAGTATGGCACAGTTATGCCCGGAAAGCAAGCGGGGATTTCCCAACCTTGCATATTCAACCGAAAAATGATAAAATATATGTTCAAGATATGTTCTCAGAAATCGGTAAGGAGAGATGGCAATTGAATATCAAAAAGTGGAAGGTGGCCCCATTGAATCGGGAACGGGCCGCCCAAATCGCGGAGCGGTATTCTCTGCCGTTTTTTCTGGCGATGCTGTTGGAGATCCGTGGATTTCGCCAGGAAGAGGAAATCCGGGATCTGCTTTCCGGCGGGGGATTGTCGGATCCCTTTCTGATGAAAGATATGGATAAGGCGGTCAAGCGTATCCGGAAGGCCATTGAGGAGTTTGAGAAGATCGCGGTGTATGGAGACTACGACGCGGATGGCGTCACAGCCACCTCGATTTTATTCACCTATTTGGAAGCCGTGGGAGCAGACGTGATCTATTACATACCCCAGCGGGAAGGGGAAGGTTATGGCATGAACCTGCACGCTGTGGAGACTCTTCACCAAGAGGGAGTAGGGCTGATCATCACAGTCGATAATGGGATCGCTTCCGTGCAAGAGGTGGAACGGGCCAAAGAGCTGGGTATGGACGTGGTGGTTACCGACCATCACCGGCCCCAAGAGCGGGTCCCCCAGGCCTGCGCGGTGGTAGACGCTTATCAGCAGGACGATCACGGCCCTTATAAAGATCTTTCCGGGGCGGGAGTGGCGTTGAAGCTGGTTATGGCTCTGGAAGGGGATTCTGCCGGGGTGCTGGAAGAATACGCTGATTTGGCAGCTTTGGGTACTGTGGCGGACGTAGTGCCTGTGCTGGGGGAAAACCGAACCATTGTCAAGTCTGGGCTTGCCATTTTGGAAAGAGGGGGCCGGGCTGGAGTGGACGCTCTTATGGAGCAAAGCGGCATGGGTGGAAAGTCCGCCACCGCCACCTCATTGGCGTTCACAGTGATTCCCCGTATCAACGCCACAGGGCGAATGGGAGCTCCGGAACGGGCGGTAAGATTGCTCACCTGTGATTCTCTGGAAGAGGCGGAGCCTCTTTCCGGGGAGATTTGCGAGGACAATGACCGCCGCCGGGAAGTGGAAGCGCAAATCGCCAAAGAGGCCATGGAAAAAATCGAGGGCGATGACCGTTTGCTGTACAGCCGGGTGATCGTCGTCAGCGGTGAAGGGTGGCACCACGGGGTAATTGGCATTGTGGCATCCCGGATTACCGAGCGTTTTGGAAAGCCGTGCATGGTGATTTCCACCGATGGGGATATGGCCAAGGGAAGCGGGCGCAGTGTGGAAGGCTTTTCCCTGTTTGAGGCGGTATGTGCCTGCGGTGATTTGATGGAGCGCTATGGGGGCCACCCCATGGCGGCTGGTATTACGCTGAAGGCGGAAAATGTCCCCTTGTTCCGGGAAAGAATCAATCAGTACGCGGAAAAAGCCTGCCCGGAAATGCCCGCCCAGGTGTTGTCCATTGACTGCCGGCTGAATCCTTCAGCCCTTACCCCAGAAATGCCCCAAAGCCTGCGGCCGTTGGAACCCTATGGCAGCGGTAACCCCCAGCCGCTATTTGGGCTTTATGGCATGGAGCTACGGCAGATTGTACCGGTGGGCGGCGGAAACCACTTGCGGCTGATTTGCGCGAAAAAGGGGACGTCCATCAGTTGTATGCGTTTTGGAATGAAGCCGGAAGAATTTCCCTTTGTTCCTGGGGAGATTTTGGATATGGCGGTTACCCTGGAAGCCAAGGAATTCCGCGGGGAACCCCAGCTTACAGTCAGTGTTCGGGATATGAAGCTTTCCAATCTGGATACGGACGCGTGTGTCCATAGCTACCGGCTGTATGAAAAAGCCCGGCGGGGCGAGACATTTACCCGTGATGAAGCGGAAACCCTGTTGCCGACCCGCCAGGATTTGGCGGCGCTTTACCGGAAAGTTGCCGCGTTAAAAGGGGAGTCCTTTGGAGTGCAGTCATTATTAGGGGCTTTACCAGAGTTCAATCTGGGGAAGCTGCTGTTGAGTTTGGATATTATGGAGGAACGCCGGCTGATTACGCTGCTGGGCGGTGAGGAACGGAAAGTAGCGGAGTTGCTGCCCACTGAGGGCAAGGTGGATATTTTCGCTTCTCCCATCTACCAGCGAATCAAGGAGCTGGCGGGTGAAGCCGGGAAGGTCTAAAGGAGGGAGTCACCATGGCATTGGTGGTGCAGATCGCGAGCTTTGAGGAACTGAAAAAGATCATCGAGGAAAGCGGTAAGGAATACGACCGGGAGAAAATTGAGGCAGCCTATCGTCTGGCGGAAGAAAAGCACCGGGAACAGAAGCGGAGTTCCGGGGAGCCCTACATCATTCACCCCCTTTCGGTGGCGGCGATATTGGTGGGCCTGGGCATGGATTCCGAATCGGTGATGGCAGGGCTTCTTCATGACGTGGTGGAGGATACCGACTGCACAATAGAAGAGATCACCAAGATGTTCGGCAAGGAAGTCGCTCTGCTGATCGACGGGGTGACCAAGCTGGGGAAAATCCCCTATTCTTCCCGGGAAGAGCAGCAGGCGGAGAACCTGCGGAAAATGCTCATGGCCATGGCGGAAGATATCCGGGTCATCATCATCAAGTTTGCCGACCGTATGCACAATTTGTCCACACTGGAATACATGTCTCCCCAGAAGCAGCGGGACAAGGCGTTGGAATGCCTGGAAGTATACGCTCCCATTGCTCACCGATTGGGCATTCGGACGGTCAAGGAGTATATGGAAGATGTCTCCTTGAAATACCTGGATCCCTTGGCTTACAAGGAAATAGAAGACGACCTGGCTTCCCGGAGCAAGAGTAGCAAGCAGTTTATTGAGGATACCAAAGCCATGATCCGCAGCCGGGTTGAGGTGTCCATTCCCGACGTGTATATTGAAGGCCGGGTAAAGAGCGTCTATGGCATTTACCGGAAAATGTTCATTCAAGGCAAGACCTTTGAGGAAATTTACGATGTATTCGCCGTGCGGGTAATCGTGGATACCATCGAGGATTGCTATAACGTGCTGGGAATCGTCCACGACATGTTCCAGCCTCTGCCCAACCGCTTTAAGGACTATATTTCTATGCCCAAGCCCAATATGTACCAGTCCCTGCATACCACGGTCATCACGAAAGCCGGAGTGCCTTTCGAGGTGCAGATCCGTACCTGGGAAATGCATCACACTGCGGAATACGGTATCGCGGCCCACTGGAAATACAAGCTGGGTATGTCGGCTAAGGAGTCGGACAACAGCGCGTTGGACGACCGTCTGGCATGGATTCGTCAGATGCTGGAAAACCAGGCGGAAAGCGAGGACGTCACCGACCTGGTGCATTCCATCAAGAGTGATTTGATCCCTGAGGAAGTGTTTGTTTTCACCCCCAAGGGAGACGTGGTGAATCTGCCCCTCGGCTCTACAGTGATCGACTTTGCCTATGCCATACACAGCGCTGTAGGCAACCGTATGATCGGCGCCAAAGTGGATAAGCGGATTGTGCCTTTGGACTATAAGGTTAAGACAGGGGAAATCATTGAAATCCTCACTACCAAAGAGGCTGGGAAAGGTCCCAACCGGGATTGGCTGACCTTGGTTCGTACCAGCGAAGCCCGCAATAAAATTCGCGCCTGGTTCAAAAAGGAGAAGCGGGACGAGAATATTGTGGAAGGCAAAGCGGAGCTGGAGCGGGAATTCAAACGGAGCAATATTCCCTTTACCAAAGAATTGATGGACTATATGATCGAAAGTGTGGGCAAGCGGCACAACTGTACCACGGAAGACGATTTCTTCGCCGCGATCGGGTACGGTGGTATCCAGCTGTGGAAGGTGCTGCCCCGCATCAAAGAGGAAGCGCTGCGCTTGCAGAAGAACGCTTCTCCTGAGCAGCATCAGGAAGTGCTGCCCCCCAGCGTGCCGGAGCCTAAGCGGCGTGTGGCCAGCGGCGTGCTGGTGGAAGGTATGGATAACTGCTTGATTAAATTTTCCCGTTGTTGCAATCCTTTGCCCGGGGACGATATTATCGGGTTTATCACCCGGGGGTTTGGCGTATCCATTCACAAGCGGAGCTGTTCCAATGTGCCTCGCGATTTGACCCAGTGTCCGGAACCGGAACGGTGGGTCAATGCCCATTGGGCAGGGGAAGTGAAGGACGACTTCAAATCCACCCTGCATATTCTGGCGGTAGACCGGGCCGGGTTGCTGGCGGATATCACGCAGCAGCTTTCCAACATGAAGATATTCATACATGCGCTCAATTCCCGGCAGGAGCGCAACAGCGATAATGCGGTGATTTCGGCGACCATTTCCATCAACGGCCTGCCCCAGCTGCAAAATATTATTGAGCGGCTTTCCAAGGTGCCGGGCGTCGTGTCCATTGACCGCAGTTAAGAAGATTGAAAGAGGTAATCCATGGAGCTTTTTCTCAGCGGGCCCTCGTTCCGCTACGAATGTGAAAATTTGTGCCGGCTGTTTTTTCCCTACAGCCCGGTGAAAGTGGAAGAATTGGAAGGTACTGTCCCACCGGTCCCCCAGGAAGGGCCTTGGGCCGTAGCGGTCATAGAAGAGGCGCGGGACGCATATCGGTATGAAGTGACGGTTTCGGATGGCGGGAACCAGCTTACCAGGGAAAAGTCCGCTCCCTCTCTGGAAGAATACGCTATGACCGACCTGCTTTACAACGCTTTTGTAGAGTTGACAGGCACCCACCCTGCCTGGGGTATGCTGACTGGAATCCACCCTGTAAAGCTTTTGCGCCAGTATGTGGAGCAGCGTGGGGAAGAGGCAGGGGTGGACTATTTTCAAAGCCACTGCCATGTTACGCCTGGCAAAGCAGAGCTGGCCCGCCGGGTGCTGGCGGCACAGACGCCGGCGGTGGAAGCCCTTTCGGAAAATGATTTCAGCTTGTATGTTTCCATACCTTTTTGCCCTACAAGGTGCGCCTATTGCTCCTTTGTGTCCCAGGATGTGGAGCACGCGAAAAAGCTGATGGATCCCTACTTTGAGCTGTTGCTGGAAGAGGTGGAAAAAACTGCCCAGGTCACCCGTGATTTAGGGCTTTCCCTGGTAGCCGTTTACATTGGCGGCGGCACGCCCACCACCTTGAGCGCTTCCCAGCTTTTTACCTTGTGTGGGAAAATCCGGGAAGTGTTTGACCTTTCCCGGTGTACGGAGTTTACTGTGGAAGCAGGACGGCCTGACACGATCACCCGTGAGAAATTGGAAGCTTTGCGGACTCAGGAAATCAGCCGGATCAGCATCAATCCCCAGTCCCTGTCGGATCAAGTGCTGCGGAATATTGGGCGGCGCCATACGGCTCAGGACGTGGTGGACGCTTTTGCGCTGGCCCAGCAGTTGGGATTTACCAATATCAACGCTGACCTGATCGTGGGACTTCCTGGAGATGACCTGAACAGTTTCCGTCAGACATTAGACGGGGTAATCGGATTGGGAGCTTCCAACGTGACAGTGCATTCCCTGGCATTGAAACGATCTGCCCGGCTGAACGCACCTGGGGGAGATTTGTCCCTTCACAGCCAGACCCAGGAAACTGCCGCTATGATGGATTACTCCATTGAGCGGCTGACCCAGGAAGGCTTTGAGCCTTATTACCTGTACCGTCAGACCCGCATGGCGGGAAATTTGGAGAATACCGGCTGGGCGAAACCAGGAACGATCTGCCGGTATAATATTTATACCATGGACGAGTCCAATTCGGTGATCGCTTGTGGAGCGGGGGGAGTATCCAAACTGAAGGATCCGTACAGCGGACGGCTGGAGCGGATTTTCAACTTTAAATATCCCTATGAATACATAACCCGCAATGGGGAAATTCTGGAACGAAAGGACGGTGTCACCAAACTTTATGAGCAATTTCGCCAGCGGCTACATTAAATATATCAATCATCTGGAACAGATCAACGACGCGGCGGTGCGCAACCCTGCTGGAATGATCCAAGAGGTAGAGGATTCCTATCGGGATCATCTGGAGAATATCGCCCGGAATATCACCCACCATCACCGGGACGTGCGTGTGATTATGCTTTCCGGCCCCAGCAGCAGCGGGAAAACCACGACTGCCCATTTGCTGCGGGATTACCTGACAGAGTATGGGGCCAAATGCTCCATTGTTTCCCTGGACGATTTTTATCGTGGTGTGGGCTTGGCGCCCAAACTGCCGGACGGTGAGTTCGATTATGAGTCTGTGAAGGCATTGGACGAAGACGCCGTAAAGCAGTGTTTGCTGGATATTATTACCACTGGGGAATTCTCGGTACCCCGGTACGATTTCACGCTGGGCCGGCCTGACGGGGAACCGCGCCATTATAAGATAGGCCCAGAGGATATGGTGATTGTCGAGGGGATCCACGGACTGAATCCCCATTTCACCCGGGAGCTTCCCAGCGGATCCTGCGTAAAGCTGTATGTCAGCGTAAAACAGCAGATCAAGTCCGCCAATGGGGAAGTGATTTCTCCCATGGACTTGCGTTTGGTCCGGAGGATTGTCCGGGATATTCAGTTTCGGGATACCACTCCCGAAAAAACTATCGCTATGTGGCCCCAGGTTGTGGAAGGGGAGAACCGGTATATCCGGCCCTACCGGCTTTCTGCCGATTACACAGTGAACTCCATTCACATTTACGAACCCTGTGTGATGCGGACAGTGGCCATTCCGCTGTTGCGGGCCATTGCGGAAGACAGCCCCTACTATAAAAAAGCCCGGGACTTGGAATCCCGGCTGATGCGGTTCGAACCCATCGACGCGTCTCTGGTGCCGGAAAATTCCATGCTGCGGGAGTTCTTGGGACCCAAAGAGGGATAAGCCCGAAGGGGTCTATTCGGCAGACGTGAGTAAGGCGGTAGAACTGCTGAAAAGCGGGAATTGTAAGGGAAATGTAATGGTTTTGAAAGGCAAAATGCTTTGACTTTTGGAAAAAGTACGGTATAATGAAACCATGGAAAGGGAATCCTTCCCGAGACTGGATTTGAGAAAAGGAGGCAATACAATCATGGGAATTTTAGATGATGTGGTCATAAACGCGAAAACCGCGGCGGAAGCTGTGGGGAAGAAGGCCGGACAGATTGTTGATGTTTCCAAGCTGCGCTTCAATGTAGCGGAGCTCAACGCGGAGATCAGCAAGCGTTATGAAGCTCTGGGCGAATATGTGTACGAGAATTGCCGGGGTAGTCTGGCAGAGGACGCTGAGTCTGTGGGCAAGATGGCTGAAATCGACGAATTGGTCAGCCAGCGTGATGCTCTCACCAAGGAATTGGTGGATAAGCAGAACAAGGTGGTATGCCCTGTCTGTGGCAAGCAAAGCCCCATTACCGCTTTGTATTGCAGCAACTGTGGCACGAAACTGACCCAGGAATAAGCGTTCGGATCCCCGAGATCTTTTGAGCGTTTCAACAAGTGAAAGAAAAGGCGGCCCTTTTGGGCCGCCTTTTTCCAGTTTAAAGATCGTCCAGCTTCATTTTTTCCAGTTCTTTTTCCTGGGAAAGCTTCTGAGCGGCTTGCGTTTGGGCTTGATGGAATTCAGCACGGCGCCGCTTTTCCCGTTTCCGTACAACGAAAAACACCACCAGGCCAATAACCAGGCCTACGAGAAAGAAGCAAGGAATAATCAAAATCGTCATGAGAGAAATAACGTTCATTTCAAGGTTCCCCCTTTTGTTTTTTGTATTCGGTAATTAAAAGTTTTGCCGTGTCGAAATCCAGTTTTTCGTTGATGGCCAGGCGCTTGATCAGGGCCACATAAGGGTCCCCGGCGTATTCCTCACCCAAACGCACTTTTTGAATGATCCGGTCCAGACGAAGCCGCACAGTAGGATACGTGACCCCATACAATCCGGCGATTTCTTTCAAAGACCCGGAGCATAGCAGAAAATTTTTGAGGAAGGCCACATCTTCCTCTTCTAATTCCGTCATCCATTCCGGTACGACCTGAAG
>DXXH01000024.1:20364-31094 GCA_019416395.1 Clostridiales bacterium | reverse complement strand
TATGAATTTTTGGGCTTTTCCCCTCTTCCCCCAGGCTTTTTACCTGGAAAACCAGCTCTTTTCCGCAAGGAAGAAGGGTCTTTCCCACCCCGGTCTCCAGGGAAAAGCCTTCCGGATCCTCTGGGCTTTCCAAGGACAATACCCCCTGGGAAACCCGCCCCCGCACACCACCGGGCAGATCCGTTTCCCCACCCTGTTCCAAACAGCGGAGTAAAGCGTCCAAGTGTTTTTTTTCCAAAGAACTCCCGTTAGTCTCTTCCCAAAAACGCCGCAGCGCCCGGGTAAGAACTGCCGGGTGGGCTGTCTTCAGCCTTCCCCCGTCCAACCCCCAGGTTCCTCGGGACCGCTCCAACAGAGCCTGGGCTTCCTGTTCCAGGTAGTCTTGATCCAAGGCAAGAGTCTCCGTCATGCGGGAAACCGCCTCAAGCATCTGGGGATTCAGCCCCTCCAACACGGGCAACACATCTAGGCGTATTCGGTTCCGGGCGTACTGGTGGGAGAAGTTGGAACTGTCTGTCACGTAAGAAAGATGGTGAAAGCGGCAGTATTCCTCGATTTCCTTGCGGGAAACCCGCAACAGCGGCCGCAGGATTTTCCCCCGGCGGTAAGGGATCCCCAAAAGCCCTGGCAGGGAAGTTCCCCGGCACAAATGCAGCAGTACGGTTTCCACATTGTCGTTAGCGTTGTGGGCGGTGAGAATCCGGTCGTTTTCCCCGGTAGCCAGGGAGTGGAAAAATCGGTACCGGACATTCCGTCCACATTCCTCCAGCCCCAAACCCTGCCGTTTGGCCAGGGCAGCCACATCTTCCCGGAAAACAGCAAAGCGAAGCCCAAACCGCCCGGCAAACTGCCGGGCAGCGGCTTCGTCTTTTTCCGATTCTTCCCCCCGCAGCTGGTGGTTTACATGGGCCAGCACCAGCCGCTCCGGAGAGATCTGACTCAAAAGGCAGTGGGCCAGCGCGGTGGAATCGGCCCCACCGGAAAACCCCACTACCACAAGCCCCTTCTGGGGCAAACCGGAAAGATCCGCCGCCAAAAGCTCACTCATGGCGGATAACCTCCCGGGAAGTATAGCGCATATATTCGCCCTGCCAATGGACCGGTATGGATTTTGTTTCTCCGTGACGGTTCTTGGCCACAATGATTTCGGCGGCGTTCTGGTCCATGTCCTCTGTCACCTGTCCCCCTTCACTGGTGGCGTTGTAAGCTTCCCGGTGAAGGAAAATGACGATGTCGGCGTCCTGTTCGATAGAACCGGAATCACGCAGCTCGGAAAGGCCCGGGCGGTGATCTTTGGTCCGCTCCGTAGGACGGCGCAACTGGGAAAGGGCTATTAAAGGCACATTCAGCTCTTTCGCCAGCACCTTCAAGTTCCGGGTGATTTCCGAAATCTCGTTGACGCGGTTGTCGTTTTTCCGGGTACCGGTCATCAGCTGCAAATAGTCCACCACCACCAGGTCCACATGATCCAAGCGGCGCAGCTTGCCCTGCATCTCCAGCACCGTCAGACCTGGGGTATCGTCAAAGTACAAGTCCGCCCGGCGAAGGATATCCCCCGCTTCGATCAAACGGGCCCATTCCGCTTCCGTCAAGTCCCCGGAGCGCAGTTTGGTGCCTTCCACCAGGGCTTCGCTGGCAAGCAGACGGGAAGCCAGCTGCTCCCGGCCCATTTCCAGAGAGAAAAACGCCACCCGCCGTCCGGCAGTCACCGACACATGCCTGGCGATGTTCAATCCCAAACTGGTTTTACCCACGCCAGGACGGGCCGCCAGCACAATCAAGTCCGAACGGTTCAATCCGGTGATGGTGTTATCCAGTTCCTTGATCCCCGTAGGCAATCCTTTATATTTGTCGCGGTCCACAGAATTCAACTTATCCAGCCGGTCAAAGGTCTCCAGCAGGATCTCACGCACCGGCTGCAAGCCCTGGTCACTCTTGCCCCGGCGGATATCGTAAATCCTCTTTTCCGCAGAATCCAGCAGCAGGGAAGTTTCCCGCTCCCCGGAGCTGGCGTCGTCCAAAATCCCCCGGGCCGCCTGCATCAGGGTGCGCAGATCATATTTATCCCGGACAATCTTGGCGTATGTTTCCACATGGGAAATGGCGGGCACCAACTGGGCCAGCTGGGTCAGATAGACTTTTCCAGTGGCTTCGTCGAAGTCCTTTTCTTCCTTGAGACGCTCCAGCACGGTGACAAAATCCACCGGCAATCCCAGGGCGAACATCTCCACCATCGCCCCGTAAATCAGCCGGTTATTCACCGCGTAAAAATAGTCTTTCCGGGGCAGGATATCCACCACTGTGGCAAGACAAGACGGCTCCAGCAGAATTGCCCCCAGCACCGACTGTTCTGCCTCTAAGCTAAAAGGCATATTCAGTCCGGCCTGGGCCTGGGTATCCAGGTAACCTTCCGTTCCGTAGTCCATGGACAGCGCCTCCTTTCCCGGTTTTTCTCACAAAGTTCCCCTCTGGGGAATCTCTCATTCCTTTTCGCACACCGCTACGCTCATGGTCGCGGTGATCCCAGCATAAAACTTCACATCAAAATTATAGGTCCCGAACGCTTTGATGTCCCCGGACAGGGCCACCTTCCGTTTATCCACCTCAATGCCGAATTGACGCTTGATCTCTTCCGCAATTTCCTTGGCGGTCACGGAACCAAAGATCTTCCCGCCCTGGCCAGGCTTGGCGTAAATCTTCAGCGTTTTGCCGGTGAGGGTTTGCGCACACTGGTTAGCATGGTCGGTTTCGGTTTTGATCTTGTATTCCCGGGCTGCTTCGGCGTTTTTCAACTCGTTCATCGCCTGGGCGTTGGCCTCTTTGGCCAGCTTGCGGGGCAGCAGGAAGTTCCGGGCGTACCCGTCGGACACATTGCACAGCTCTCCCTTTTTTCCAATGGACTTCACATCTTGCAACAACACCACTTTCATGGCTGATCCCTTCCTTTCAAAAGCGGCGGAAAACAACCGTCTCCGCCCCTAGGTTTTCTCTTAGTTTTGCACCGAGGATTCCTCCAGCTTGTCGTCCAACTCCCGGATCAAAGCTCGCCGGGCGTCCCCGATGGATATATTCTTCAGCTGAGCGCCGGCCATGGTGAAATGGCCGCCGCCGCCAAATTCCTCTAATATGACCTGGACGTTCACGTCCCCCAGACTGCGGGCAGAAATGTTCACGTCCCCGTTGGAACGGTACAACACAAAAGATGCCCGGACCCCCATGATGGACAGCAGCTCATCGGCTGCCTGAGCGGCGGCCACACGAAAATCTCCGTGCTCCCAACTGGACGTAGCAATGGCGCAGCCTTTGTAGATCTCCGCTCCCGAAACCAACTGAGCTTTTTGCTTGTACGTCTCCAGGGAATCGGAAAACAGCTTCTTGACCGCCACGGTATCCGCGCCACGGCGGCGGAGAAAGGCCGACGCTTCAAAGGTGCGCACACCGGTTTTCAGCACAAAGTTCTTGGTATCCAGCATAATGCCCGCCAGCAGCGCTTGAGCGTCCGCACCGTCGATGGCAGACGCCTTGATGTACTGGGCCAGCTCGGTCACCATTTCCGACGCGGAACTGGCGTAGGGCTCGTGATAGAAAATCAGGGCGTTTTTGATGTGGGTCACCATCATACGGTGATGGTCGATCACCACCACTCGGGGAACTCTCTCCAAAAGCTCCCGGCTCTCCACAAAGTTCACCGAATGGGTGTCCACCACGATCAGCAAAGATCGTTCTGTAGCCGATTGCAGCGCTTCCAGAGGGCTGATAAACAACGTTTCCCCGGGATAGGCCTTCTCGGTCATCTCCACCAGGGGACCTGCCAACGTCTGGTTCCGGTTCAGCACAATGTGCACCGGCTTTTCCAGCCCTTTATGGACAGCCGCCCACACGCCTACCGCGCTGCCAATGCTGTCCAGGTCGGAATTCTTATGGCCCATGACAAACACCTGGTCGCTGGCCTTTACATGGTCGGTCAAAGTGGCCGCAATAACACGGGTACGCACTTTGTCCCGCTTTTCCACGCCCTTGGACAAGCCGCCGAAAAACTCGTAGGTGTCCCCTTCCTGCTTGACCGCCACCTGGTCGCCGCCCCGGCCCAAAGCCATATCCAAAGCCTGCCGGGCCCAACGTTCGCTTTCAGCGATATCCTTTGCCCCACGGCCTACGCCAATGGAGATGGTGGCGCTCATATTATTCCGGGCACTGCGAATAGCCCGAACCTCGTCCAACACGTGAAACCGCTTCTTTTTGGCCTGCTCGATGTGGGCGTCGTCCACCACAAACAGGTACCGGCTGTTATCCAACCGGCGCACAAAGCCGTTCATCTCCTGAATCACCCAGCGGCGGATCGCTTCGTCCACTTCCGCTGTGATCCGGGAATCGTCCCCGCCAAAGCTGTCGCGGACCAGTTCTTCCCGGTTGTCAAAGGCAGCCAGGCACACCACCGGACGTTTTTCCCGGTATTCTTTATTGATGGCTTTAAAATAAGTGTCGTCCACAAAGTACAGGATATACCCGTCCTTGGCCCGGGCTCCATACACAGTGTATTCCCGCCCGTTATGGCTTACCGCCGCGCCCCGTTCTCCCATCACCTGGCGGAAGGTTTTGGGGTAAATGTACTTGAGCACATTGTCCCCCAGAAAATTCCCGCCACCGCACAGGTCGCCGGCAAAGGCCTCATTGGCCCATACAATATCCCCGGCGGGCGCCACCACCGCTACCGGCAGGGCAAACGCCTGAAAGGCCGCTTCCTCTTCCCCGGTGAGCACCCGTTTGGCACTTTTCACCGTGGTGGAGATATTCCGGCGGTACAAGAAGTCGGAGACCAGTACCGCCAGCACCGACATGCCCGCGACCGTCCCCTCAACCAGAAACAGGATCTTGCTGTAACGCCAGCTGGCCAGCGCCATCAGCACCATGGCCAGCGCCATCAGATAAAACAGGGGGGAAACCACCCATACCTTTTTCCGACGCACCTTACTTCACTTCCTCGTCTGCCTGGACTCACAGGACCTTCTCCGCTCACACCTCCATGATAATGGGAAGGATCATGGGGCTGCGGCGGGTTTTCTGATACAAGAAGCGGGAAAGCTCGTCTTTGACGCTCTGCTTCATGCTGCTCCAGTCCCGCACGTGATTCCGGGCGCATTCCTCCAACGTATTATACACCAGATCCCGGGCTTCGTCCATAAGAGCTTCCGATTCCCGCACATACACAAATCCACGGGACACGATATCCGGCCCGGAAACCACCTGGCCGCTGGAAGCGTCGATGGAGCACACGGCTACGATCAGGCCGTCTTCCGCCAAATGCCGCCGGTCCCGGAGCACAATGCTTCCCACGTCCCCGACGCCCAAGCCGTCCACCAGCACGCTGCCCGCCGGCACATCCGCCAGCTGCTTCATGTGGTCCTCATGGAGCTCCAACACATTGCCCACGTCGCCGATAAAAATGTTTTCCCGAGGCACGCCCATCATCATGGACAGTCCCGCATGCTTGCGCAGATGTTTCTGCTCCCCGTGAACGGGAATGAAGTATTTGGGCCGGGTCAAAGCCTGCATCAGCTTCAATTCCTCTTGGCAGGCATGGCCCGAAACATGCACTTCGTACAT
Source organism: Clostridiales bacterium (assembly GCA_019416395.1). GTDB lineage: Bacteria > Bacillota > Clostridia > Oscillospirales > Acutalibacteraceae > Acutalibacter. Next base: position 25,490 of record DXXH01000024.1, on the reverse strand, counting down.
ACTCTCGTAAATCACCGTGCAATCCTGCTTCAACAGCTCGTCTACCACTGCCCCCACTGTTTTCTCGTTGCCGGGAATGGGCCGGGCGGAGATGATGATGAAATCGTTGGGGTTGATGGCCACCTGCCTGTGATCGGAAAAGGCCATGCGGGTCAGCGCCGACATGGGTTCTCCCTGGCTGCCGGTGGTGATCAGCACCAACTGGCCGGGCTCGTACCGGTTGATCAGGTTCAGATCCACCAGCACCCCATCGGGAACATGCAGATACCCCAGCTCGCTGGCGATCCCCATCACATTCACCATACTCCGGCCGGAAAGGGCTACCTTCCGCCCGTATTTCACCGCGCAGTTGATAATCATCTGCACACGGCTGATGGAAGACGCAAAGGTGGCCACAATAATCCGCTTGCCTTCCGCCCTCATAAACAGGGAATCCAGGGAATTGTTCACCGTCTGTTCCGTCTGGGTAAATCCGGGACGCTCTGCGTTGGTGGAATCCGCCAGCAACGCCAATACCCCTTCTTTGCCCAATTCCGCAAACCGGGCAAGATCGATCATGCTGCCTTCCGCAGGAGTCATATCAATCTTAAAGTCGCCTGTGTGGACCACCACACCTGCCGGGCTGTGAATGGCCAAAGCCACCGCGTCAGCAATGGAATGGTTCACATGGATCAGTTCCACGTCCATGCAGCCCAGCTGAATATGGGAGCCCGCCGGAGTCACTTGCAGCTTGGCGGAGCTGCTGAGATTGTGCTCCTTCAGCTTGCCTTCGATCAAACCAATGGTAAGCGCTGTGCCATAAACAGGGACATTTAGCTTTTTCAATAGATAGGGGACCGCGCCGATATGGTCCTCATGGCCATGGGTAATCACCACACCACGGATCTTATCCCGGTTCTTTTCCACAAAGGTGAAATCGGGAATCACGCTGTCCACGCCGGGCATGTCGTCATCGGGGAAGGAAAGGCCGCAATCCACGATAATCATGTCATTCTGGCATTCATACAAGGTAAAGTTTTTCCCGATCTCGTTCAACCCACCCAGGAAATACACCTTGATGGCCGGTTTCTGGGATTTCCGGGACCTGCCCCTGCCTTTTCGGGACGCCCGCTTCTCCTGGGATTCCTGCTGGGCCTTGAGGGCCTCTACCTGAGCCGCTGTCTGGCTGATGGCGGGTTTTTGGTTTTTCCGTGTACCACGGCTTGCCGGCTTGCGGCCGGAATCCGCCTTATTCTTTCCAGAAGCACCGGAAGCGTTCTGGGATTTTTCCCCGTTTTTCTTGGAAGCGGGTTTCTTCGGTTCCTGTTTCTTTCTCTCAGTCTTTTTCGTCTCAGACTGCTTTGTTTCCGCCTTGGCCCGGGAGCGCTGCCCGTTCTTTTCCGACGTTTTCTTCGGCCCGGCGATTTTCCCGATCTTTGGGGCGTCGGTGGCGCCGCTCAGGACCTGGTCCTGCTGGCGCCCTATGCTTTCCCCAGATGGGATACGGCGTGTTCTTGTATTCTTCTTTTCTTTTTCTGCCACGTATTGTTCCTCCTTACGCGAAGTGGTCGCTAGTTACATCACGTTTTGTTTTCGTGAAAGAGGCCAACAAGCTCCTGAGAACCCCGCATTTTAGCGGTATTTGGGCCAGAAAGGCAATCGGCAGCGCAAGCGTCGGAAAAATTCCGGCGCTGACCTTTCTGCTCCTGATTCCCGGGCCGCTGGAGCACTACCGCTCCTTTTAAACGCCTGATTCCGCTGGCGTTCCTGTTTCCGTTTCTACCGGCCCCTTTTTCCGTTCTATCAAAATTCACGCGGCTTCCACCGCAGCGATGTCATAAGAAATGCTGTCCCGCACACTTTTTCCAATTCCAATGGGGACACGCAATCAGCTCAAGCCGTGACGCACCCACGGCGATTTTCCCCAGGGGACCTATGCGTTCTCTCCCTACGGGGACCCACATACCGGGGAACCTCTCCCCCGGATCATATAGATATTGTACCGTTTTGCCTCTGCCCTGTCAAGCCGGAAGGGGTTAGGCTTTCCAGATATTCCTAGTTTTGGCCTGGTCCCCCGTCTTTATTCCAGCTGGTTGGGAAAGACTGAAAAACACGTTTCCGCCAGGCTTCCACCGGGGTACTGAAAGGGACCTCTGGAAAATTTTTTTGAAAATATGGCCCTGGGTATTGAAATGTATACTAAAATGGTGTATATTTAACTCACAGCAGACAAACACTGTGGGGAAAGGACGCCATACCCTTCCCATTTATCCATAGAAAGGACGATGTTTCATGAACAGAAAGGTTTACGCGGACAACGCTGCCACCACTGCCGTTTCCCCGGAAGTGCTGGAAGCCATGCTCCCCTATTATAAAGAAGTATACGGCAACCCTTCCAGCTTATATGCTTTGGGCCAGGAAGCCAAGAAGCCTTTGGAAGAGGCTCGGGCCACAGTGGCGGAGTGCCTGGGTGCTCAGCCCCGGGAAATCTACTTCACCAGCTGCGGCACTGAAAGTGACAACTGGGCTATCAAGGGCGCTGCCCACGCTATGAAAACGAAGGGCAAAACCCACATTATCACTTCCGCTTTTGAGCATCATGCAGTGCTCCACACCTGCCAGGCTCTGGAAAAGGAAGGGTTTACCTTCACCTATTTGGACGTGCATGAAAACGGCATTGTCCGCCCTGAGGAGCTGGAAGCGGCCATCACCGAAAACACCGGCCTGGTCACTATTATGTATGCCAACAACGAAATCGGTACCATTCAGCCCATTCCGGAAATCGGCGCCATCTGCAAAAAGCACGGGGTGCTGTTCCACACCGACGCGGTGCAGGCCGTGGGAAATGTGGCCATTGACGTAAAGGAACAGAACATCGATATGCTGTCCCTGAGCGGTCACAAGCTCCACGCTCCCAAAGGCGTGGGCGCCCTGTATATCCGCACCGGGGTGACCATTCAAAACTTTATGGACGGCGGCGCCCAGGAGCGGGGTCACCGGGGCGGCACGGAAAATGTGGCTTCCATTGTAGGCTTGGCCACAGCCATGAAATCCGCCTGCTCCACCATCGACCAGCGGGCTGAACGGCTTTCCGCCATGCGGGACAAGCTCATTGACGGGCTTCTGAAAATCGACCGCTGCCGTTTAAACGGCGACCGTGTCCACCGTCTGCCCGGCAACGTGAGCTTTTGCTTCCAGGGTGTGGAAGGTGAGTCTCTTCTGCTCATGCTGGACCTGAAGGGCATCAGCGCTTCTTCCGGTTCCGCTTGCACCAGCGGGTCCCTGGACCCCAGCCACGTGCTGTTGGCCATCGGCCTTCCCCATGAGGTTGCCCACGGCTCCCTGCGGCTGTCCTTTGGGGATTACAACACCATGGAAGACGTAGATTACATTTTGGAAACCCTGCCCCCCATCATTGAGCGTCTACGCTCCATGTCTCCCTTGTGGGACGCAATCCAGAGCGGCAAGGTGAATTACGACAAATATATGTAACGAAGCCACTGAACTGGCTTCGCACCAGTTTGAACCCCCGGTATCTCTCCTGTGCCGGCGGAACAAGCATGACTGTTTTCTATAAATTATTATCAAAAGGAAAGGATTGACTTTTTATGGCATACAGCGCAAAAGTAATGGATCATTTCGCCAATCCCCGGAACGTTGGGGAAATGAAGGACTTCAGCGGCATGGGAGAAGTGGGAAACCCCAAGTGCGGCGACATTATGAGAATGTATATCAAGGTGGAAAATAACGTGATCACCGACGTTTCCTTTATGACCTTCGGCTGCGGGGCCGCCATTGCCACCAGCAGCATGGCTACGGAAATGATCAAGGGAAAAACCATCGATCAGGCTTTGACTCTGACCAACAAAGCGGTTATGGAAGCTTTGGACGGGCTGCCGCCGGTAAAGGTACACTGTTCTGTGTTGGCGGAGCAGGCCATCAAATCCGCTGTGGCCGATTATTACAAACGCCAGGGAATTGACCCCACCCCCATTGTGGGCGAAATTGGCGATTGCGAAGCTTGCCACGTTTGACAAAAACCGGGCTGCCGCTGGTATGCGGCAGCCTTTTTTGGTATCATTCAAAATTTTTCTTATAAAAAACTTTTATTACGCTGGGTGACCTATTGCTTGTGACCTTGCGTCATGCGCTACGATGGGGGGCAAGGAGGTGAGTTCTGTGTCACTTTACACTACCGGGGAAATGGCCAAACTGGCAGGAGTCTCCGTGCGCACGGTTCAATTCTACGACGGAAAAGGGCTTCTTCCCCCCTCTCAGCTCAGCGAAGGAGGAAGGCGACTCTACACCCAGGAAGATCTGGGGAAACTCCAACGCATCTGCCTTTGGAAAGCCATGGGTCTGACCCTGGATTCCATCAAGGGGATCTTGGAGAGCCAGAACGCCGACAAGGTACTGGGGATTCTTTTGGAACAGCAAGCCACTGCGCTGGAGCAGGATATCCGGGAACGGCAGCTCCAATTGAAAGCTATCCGGGCTCTGGAAGAAAATCTGAAAAGCGCTGAAAAAATCCCGGTCAATTCCATTTCCGACATGGAACAGCTTATGAAGAACAAACGGAAACTGCGGAAAATCCACGGCGCTATGCTGGCTTGGGGAATCCTGGCGGACCTGCTTCAGATCGCGGGGATTGTCCTTTGGATCGTCAAGGGGATTTGGCAGCCCTTTGTGGTGTGTCTGGCTCTGGCGATCCTGATCTGCGTGCTCTTGGTCCGGTACTATTATCGGAACACCAAGTACCTTTGCCCCGCCTGCGGCACCCGGTTCAAACCGGGATTCCGGGAAGCCATGTTCGCCCGGCACACCCCAAAAACAAGAAAGCTTACCTGTCCCCACTGCGGCGTAAAGGACTACTGCGTGGAAACAGCCTCATCCTAAGGGCTGGCGCCAAAAGCCCCCCTGGAAAAATTCCCCCGAAGGAAGAGAACAATCCCCCTTGTTCCCTTCCTTCTTTGTATGCTACAATGAGAGTAGCGAATCCCATGTGGGAAACTAATTTGGAGAGGAGTATCCACTATGATCCCTAAAATTTTACTGCAAAAAGCCGAAGAGCTGGAAGCAAAAGCCGCCAAAAAGTATCCGGATTTGGCGCCTCTGGCCAAACAGTGCTTTTTAAACACCATTGAAAC
>DXXH01000024.1:0-20354 GCA_019416395.1 Clostridiales bacterium | reverse complement strand
CTGGCCGACGGCAGCTATTTCGTCATCACCGGGGATACCCCCGCCATGTGGCTGCGGGACAGCGCTGCCCAGCTGAAGCCCTACATCAAGTACGCCAATCAGGACGAGGATCTGAAAACCATCCTGCGCAGCGTCATTCAGAAGCATGCGTTCTACGTAAACCTGGACCCCTACACCAATGCCTTCAACAGCGAGGTGAAAGGCAAGGGCTACAGCGAGGACGACCACAGCAACTTCCAGAGCGGTTGGATTTGGGAGCGGAAATACGAGGTGGATTCCCTGTGCGCTTCCCTGTATTTGTCCCACGAATACTACCAGACCACTCAGGATAAATCCATTTTCACGGAAGAATTCCGCCTGATGATCCAGACCATCGTGGACACCTTCACCACCGAGCAGCACCATGACCGTTCCCCCTACTGGTTTGTGCGGGAACACGCCTGGGCTGCCAGCGATACCCTTCCCATGCACGGGAAAGGCCGCCCCGTCAATTACACCGGCATGACCTGGTCCGGCTTCCGTCCCTCAGACGACGCCTGCAAATTTGGCTATCTGATCCCCTCGAACATGATGGCGGTAGTGGCCCTGGGCAAAGCGGTAGAACTGCTGCAAGCCGGGTACGAGGACAAGGCGCTGGAAGACCGCTGCCAGAATCTGGCCGAGGAAATTCGGGACGGCATTGAATCCTATGGCATTGTGGATCACCCCAAATACGGCAAAATCTACGCCTATGAGACAGACGGCTTTGGCAACTACAACCTGATGGACGACGCCAACTCTCCCAGCCTGCTGGCCATTCCCTATCTGGGATACAAGCCGGTTGACGATCCCATCTACCAGAACACCCGCCGCTTTATCCTGTCCGAGGACAACCCCTATTACTTCTCCGGCAAAGCTGCCAAGGGCATCGGCAGCCCCCATACCCCTCACCGGTACATTTGGCACATCGGCCTGATCATGCAAATCCTCACCTCGGAAGACTCTGCCGAAAAAGCGGAATGCCTGGCTACCATTGCCAGAACCCATGCGGGCACCAATTTCATGCACGAAGGCTTCCATGTAGACGACCCCGCAAAGTTTACCCGCCCCTGGTTCGCCTGGGCCAACACCCTGTTTGCCCAAATGCTGGAAAGCGAGGTCGAAGGGGAGTAATGACTTTAGAAGAGCGCATGGAAAGCGGGAAACTGTACGACAGTTCCGCGGAAGAACTCCAGTCCAAACAGCGCGCTTTGAATGAGTTGGTGTACGACTATAACGCCCTTCGCCCTTCAGAAGGGGAAAAGCGGGTAGAACTGCTCCGGAAAATCTTTGCCGATGTGGGAGAGGGTTGCTGGATCGAACCCCCATTGCACGCCAATTGGGGCAGCCATACCCACTTGGGCAAATCTGTCTACGCCAATTTCAATCTGACCCTGGTAGACGACACCCATATTTATATCGGCGACCACGTGATGATCGGCCCCAACGTGACCTTGACCGCGGCAGGCCACCCGGTTGACCCCGAACTGCGGAAAAAAGTATTCCAGTTCAATTTCCCAATCCGCATCGAGGAAAACGTGTGGCTGGGAGCTGGGGTGATTGTGCTTCCCGGAGTGACCATTGGGAAAAACTCGGTGATCGGCGCCGGCAGCGTGGTCACCAAGGATATTCCCCCCAACGTGGTGGCCGTGGGCGTCCCCTGCCGGGTGCTGCGGGAAATCGGCCCGCGGGATAAGGAGTACTATTTCAAACAGCTCAGGATTGAGGACGGCCTGAAATAAACACTTTGTGACTGCTCAGGCCCAACCTTTGTCAGTTTTGTTTCTTCGGAATATGTTGCGCTTTAGGAGGCGTGTTATGAATTCCAAAGTCCTTTTGCCGGATTCCGGCTACTTCAAAGCCAATCTTCACTGTCATACCACTCTTTCCGATGGGGAATTCACTCCCCAACAGATCAAAGAAGCTTACATGGCCCAGGGGTATTCCATTGTGGCGTATACCGATCACCGGAAATACGTTCACCACACCGAACTGGACGACGAAAACTTCCTGGCTTTAGCTGCCCTGGAGGTGGATCTGACCCAGGATCCCACCCCAGGACGTGACTGGCCTGTTCTGAAAACCTATCATCTCAACCTGTTCGACACCAACCCCCAGGAAAACGCCGCCGAAAAGCAAGCTTCCCCCCTGCCCGGCTGCGCCTATGAGGATCTACAGGGGATCAACCAGTACATCGCCCAGATGAATCAACTGGGCTTTCTGGTGTGTTACAACCACCCCTATTGGTCCTTGCAGGATTACCGGGATTACAGCGGGCTGAAAGGCCTGTTCGCCATGGAAATCTACAACCACGGCTGCGAGCACGACGGGTTGTATGGATTCAATCCCCAGGTCTATGATGAAATGCTGCGCAGTGGGCAGCGGTTGTACACCCTGGCCACCGACGACAACCACGACCGGGTGCCTTTAGGACAGCCCCTGAACGATTCTTTCGGCGGTTTTGTGATGATCGCAGCGGAAGAGTTGTCCTATTCTGCCGTGATTGAAGCCCTGAAAGCGGGCAAGTTCTATTGGTCCCAGGGCCCTCAGCTGCAAGGGTTGTCCATTGAGGACGGAGTGTTGAAAGTGAAAACGTCCCCGGTGGAGAAAATTTTCATCACCTTGGAGAACCGGGATTCCTATAAGGCGGTTGTGGCCCCAGGGCAAACCCTTACGGAAGCCCAGTTCCCCTTAAACGGAACAGAGGGCTGGTTCCGGGTTCAGATTCGGGACAGCCGGGGGCTGTTCGCGGGAAGCAATGCCTATTTTATGGACCAGCTGTAACCGCTGGCTGCTCTCTCTACAAACAAAAAAGGACCGCTGGGTTTTCGCTCAGCGGTCCTTTTTTCATGCCAAACCGGCAACATTCATTATGTTTCAGGCAGCCACACCCGCATTTGGTTTTCCCCACGGTTTCCCCAGGTATAATAGGGCACCAGGCGGATTTCTTCAGGCTCTTGGTCCGGGCGCTTTTGGCTATAAAGCTCCACTGTGGGCTGTACCCGCCACCCTTCCGCGGTCAACGGCACAATCCCACCCAGAAGATCGGGAGCGAATTTCTCTTCACAAATTGTTCCTTCTTCCGCCAAGGACAGGGACAGTACATCGCCTTTGTTGTCCACCCCTTCTGCGCAATAGACCACCGGCCCCCGCTGTATGGCCGCACATCCTGTATCCGCCGGGACACGGCTGCTGGCGTAAACCTTATAGGGTGTCATGTCAAAGCTCAATTGGATCACGTCCCCTTCCCGGAAAACGCCTTGCACATAGGCGTATCCGTCCCGGGTACAGGCGGGCAAATCCACAGTTTTCCCATTCACATCCAATGTGGTATTCCGGCTCCATGAAGGAATGTGGAAAGCCAGAGTGGTTTCCTTTTCCCCATGGAAGGTAAACTTCACATCGCCAAACCGGGGATACTGGGTTTCACAAGTCAGGCTATACCCCAGGGAGCTTTTCACTTCCCCGCCCAGGTACAAATGGACAAACAAGGTATTTTCCCCTTCCCCATAGGCATAGCTGCCAATGGACGAAAGCAACCGGGCTACGTTGGGGGGACAGCAGGCGCAGGCATACCAGGGCGGCCGCTGGGGCAGGTCGTGGAGCTGGGTGGCCGCTTTTCCAGAAATCCCCGGCACCACTTCCAAAGGATTGACATAGAAGAACCGCTTGCCGTCCAGCTGCATTCCTGCCAGAACTGTATTATATAGGGCTCGTTCCATCACGTCTGCGTATTCCCCTTTTGCTTCCAGCTGCAGCATCCGCCGGGCAAAGAAAATCAAGCCAATCGACGCGCAGGTTTCCGCGTAAACCGTAGCGTTGGGCAAATCGTAATCCACCGTGAACGCTTCTCCCAACACGGTGGAACCAATCCCCCCTGTCACGTACATCTGCCGGTGGGTGACGCTTTCCCACAAGGCGTGGCAGGCATTTTTCAGGTCTTCATCCCCCGACTCCCCTGCCAAGTCCGCCATGGCTGTATACAGGTACACCGCCCGAACCGCATGACCCACGGCGTCCTTCTGCTCCCGCACAGGCAGGGTACTCTGGGTGTAATCCGTATCCACCGTATCTTTAGGCGTTCCCCACACATTCCAGCCCCGTGTGGCGTTTTCCTCTACAAAATAATTGGGCTTCTGCCCTCGGACATCCAGAAAATGGGCGCTCAGCTCTTTATACTTTTCGTTCCCACTGGCCCGGTACAGCCGCAACAGCGCCAATTCCACCTCCGGGTGGCCAGGATACCCCTTGGTATTTTTCTCCATAAACTGCCGGTAAATACAATCGGCGTTCTTTTCCATGATCTTCAGCAGACTGTCCTTCCCGGTGGCCTCATAATACGCGCAAGCCGCTTCCATCAGGTGCCCGGCACAGTACAGCTCATGAGCTTCCTGAAGGTTGGTCCATTTCCGGTCAGGCTCTTTCACCGTGAAATAGGAATTGAGGTACCCGTCCTCTTGCTGGACTTCCCCCAGCAAGGCGATCAAGTCTTCCACCTCACGTTCCAGCTGGGGGTTGGATTCCTGTCCCAGGGCGCAGGCAGCGGCTTCCAGCCATTTTGCCACGTCGCTGTCCTGGAACACCATACCGAAAAACCCTTCGGTCAGCGTTTCTCCTCGGTTTTTCTTGGCTGCCAACCGTAAATTCTCCAAGGCGTGACTCTTTTCCACACCATCCATTTTGTCGTCCATTACCTGATACTGATAGGGAATCACCACTTCCCGTACAAGCTTTTGGTATTGGGGTAAAAGACCCTCACCTGCCCGGTAGGCAGTGACAGGCACTTCCCGGCTGATCTTCATTCCAACTCGCTCCTTTCCGCTAGCCCGCAGATTCTCCCGGCTATTCATTCATCATAGCACAAACAATTTGTACGTACAATGCACTTTTCAAAATTTTACGGCCACATCTCCGGAAAACAAAAAAGACGGCACGCAAATGCGTACCGTCTAAATCTGGAGCGGAAGACGAGGCTCGAACTCGCTACCTCCACCTTGGCAAGGTGGCGCTCTACCAGATGAGCTACTCCCGCAAACTTCATTTTTGCGCCGGAATTTTCAGCGCTCGTTTATTATAAGGGATAGGATTTTATTTGTCAAGGTTTTTTTGCAAAAAAAGTCAAACATTCGGGACAAAAAACAAGGGCGCGGCCCCACCTTGGGAAGCCGGCCCCTGCCTTTTTTAATTTGTTTAGATCTTCTGCACGTTAACAGCACGCAGCTTGGAGCTGTTCTTGGGATCGGGCTCGGTCTCGAAAGTAACCTTCTGACCCTCTTCCAGAGTCTTGAAGCCGTCGGCTACGATAGCGGAGAAATGCACAAACACGTCGTCGCCGCCCTCGTCGTTAGAGATGAAGCCATAACCTTTTTCTGCGTTGAACCATTTGACTGTACCGTTCATAAATCGGCACCTCCTAGTGTATGATCGTATTATGCTAGCAGCGCCGGCAACCGGTTTCCCGGCATGTTGGAAGAAGGCTTTTCGCTTCACCGAATCGCTCCACCGAAGAGGGAGACCCCCGGCTTTTAAAAAAACTCACAGCTTGTGTAAATCATTCAGACAGTCCAATGACTTACAAAAGCTGTGAGTTCATCTTTCGCGCTATCAGAATACGACTTCACTATAGCATTCCCCCCGCGCTTTGTCAACCATTTTTCAAAAAAATATTTCGACAGAACTATCCCCCCTTTTTTCCCCAGCTTCTGGAAAACACTGCCGCCTCTTGCTTTTTTCCGCTCCATCACTTTTTCGGAATTTTTCGTCTTTTTTACCAAAACACTTGGAATAACTTGTCCCCTTCCCCCAGAATATAGTATAATAACAACCATAACCCCTGTGGGGCGCTGTTTACCGCTTCAACGCTACCAGGGGCATTGGGAGAATTGCGAAAAGGATTTTCAAGGAGGGACCATCATGCTGCAACCCAAAGCAATGGCTGTGGTCAACGAGGTGCGCAAAGCCATTTTGGGCAAGGACACCGTGGTGTGTAAAGTGCTTATGACCATTCTGGCCCGTGGCCACATCTTGCTGGAAGACAATCCCGGCGTGGGGAAAACCACCCTGGCTTTGGCCTTCTCCAAGGCCATGGGTTTACAATACAACCGAGTACAGTTCACCCCCGAGATCATGCCCGCAGATGTGGTGGGGTTTTCCGTATGGGACCGGGAAACCGGCCAATTTTCTTACCGCTCAGGAGCCGTCTTGTGCAATCTGTTTTTGGCTGACGAAATCAACCGCACCAGTGCCAAAACCCAAAGTGCTCTGCTGGAAGCCATGGAGGAAGGCCAGGTGACGGTGGACAATCTGAGCCACCCCCTTCCCCGGCCCTTCACAGTGATTGCCACCCAGAACCCGGTGGGCTCGGCGGGCACCCAACTGCTGCCTGAATCCCAGCTAGACCGGTTCATGGTACGGCTTTCCATTGGCTACCCCACTTTAGACCAGGAGATCCTCATTTTAAAGCAAACGGAAGGCCGCCGCCCGGTGGACACCTTACAGCAGGTGACCACCCTGGAGGAAGTCCGTCAAATGCAGGAGGAAGTTGCCCGGGTACACGTAGCGGAAGATCTTTACCGGTATGTGGCAACCCTGTGTGCCGCCACCCGGAAGCACCCTTTGATCCGTCTGGGCGCCAGTCCCCGGGCAGGCGGGGCCCTGATCCGGGCCTGCCGTGCTTCCGCCTGGCTGGCGGGACGTGATTATGTCATCCCCGAAGATGTGCATCTTCTCTATTATAATGTATTGGAACACCGGATCACTGAGGATCCCCAAGCACGGCTCAGCGACCGCAGTGTTCACGACCTGCTTTCCGAAGTGTGGGACTCTGTCCCCCGGCCCAAGGTGGTATAAAGTGAGAACAGCAGGGACTCCATGGGAAAGGAGGAAGCTCCATGTGGAAAAGCAGGCTCTCTTACTTCCTGGTGCTTTTGGGTACCACCGCGTTCTTCATCTGCTTTAACGGGTATCTCTCCCTGTACTTGTTTGTCTTATCCTTGCTGCTGCCGGTAGTTTCCCTGCTGGTTTCCCTTCCGGGAATGCTGGGAATTCGGGCTTCCCTTTCCACCAGCTCCAAAAGCACCGGGGTTCCTGGCGTCCGAAAGGGGGAAGCTCTTCCTTTACAATTGGAAGTGTGGAATGCGACCCCCTTTTCCAGTGGACGGGCCCGTGCCCGCCTAACCGTACGGAATACCTTTACCGGCCAACAGGAGCAGGAACGGTTTCACTTTACCGCCGGACCCAGCCATCAGATTTTCCAGCACCAGCTCACTTCCCAAACCTGCGGCCAAGTAGTCTGCCGGTTGGAACGCTTGCGGGTATGCGATTATCTGGGGATTTTCGCCCTGCCTATGGGCCGCCCTCAGGAAATTACTGCCTATTTCTGGCCCACAGTGTACAACCTGGAACTGGAAATCCGGGAAAACTCCATCCCCGACAGCGAGGGGGAACGCTATTCCCAGAAAAAGCCCGGGGACGACCCCACAGAGCTTTTCGCTCTGCGGGACTACCGGGAGGGGGACCGGCTTTCCCGGATCCACTGGAAGCTGTCCCAAAAGCTGGACCGGGTGTTGGTAAAAGAACTGGGGCTGCCCCTTTCCGACCACCTGCTGTTCCTGCTGGAATTGAACGGGGACGGCTGGGAAGCAGATACGCTGCTGGACGCCTTCGCCAGTCTTTCCAGCTTTTTGGCGGAACGGGAACACGCCCACCGGGTGTTGTATTGGGAACCGCTCCTACAGAAATTTCGATGCCGGGAGGTATCCCAGCCCCAAGACCTGCTTCCCTTGTGGCAGGAGCTTTTGGCTACCGGAAGCCGGGTTGCCGTCCCAGCCTTACAGGAAGATCTACTTCCCACTGGAGTCTCCCACGGGCTATACTTGTGCTGTACCCCTGAAAAACAGACCTTGCTGACTTTGGCAAACCATTATCCCAGCGCCTCTCTCACGGTCATCCAAACAAAACCGGAGCAAGTGCCTCTTCCTTCCGGGAAGCATACCGCTGACACCACGAGAATCATCTTACAACCGGGCAAGGTTCCCCAAAGCCTGACCGGGCTGACATTATAAAGGAGGTGCCGCTCTTGGCAAAACGGAAACAAGAAGCAGGAGCGCACCCTTCCCTGCTGGACAAGCCCCGGATCCTATTCTCCGAGCCGGGAACCATCGCCCAACTGCTTTTTTACGGCCCGCTGTTCCTGCTGGGAAGCTTTGGCGCCATGGGCTGTTTCTTTGGAAGCTTTCAGGTACCGATAGCCCCTGCGCCCGTTGTGGTCACCGGGGTGGTATGCCTGCTTTTCTCCTTGCTTCTCTTTCTGGTCAAACGCCCTTCCTGGATCCTCTCCCTGGCTGGGATCGTTCTGTGGGTGGGAGCGGTTTGGCGTTTCTTTGGGGATCTGATTCAGGGCTGCGCCCACATCACCAACCTGGTCTTGGAAGCCTATTCCGATAAATTTGGCCTGGCCTTGCCCTTTCTGGCCGTGACTCCCGGCCTTACCGAGCAGGATATTCTCCGGCAATGCACCATTTTCTGCTGCCTGTTCACCTTTCCCTACCTGTTCTTTTTAGGGTGGGTGCTGGTGGGCCGCAAAAGTGCCTTGGGATCTTTCTGCCTCACCGGCCTGCTTGTGCTGTTCCCCATGGTGATTTCCCGGATCCCACCCACTCCCTATCTGGTTGCCCTTCTGTTGTTTTGGGCCATGCTCCTGCTGTTTTCCCCGTCTTTTGGCCAGCGGCACAGGCTTTTGGAAGACCACGGGAAATTCCACGCCAGCGGAAACGGCATGGCCCGCCCTTCTATGCTGTTGCTGCTTTTCAGTGGAGCGGCGCTGTGCATGGCTCTCACTTACTTTCTGGTACCTTACGCCACGTACCAACGCCCTCAAATCGCCACGGATCTGCTGGAAGGCTTTTCCCAAGGCTTTGGTCTGGAGAAAACATTCCAGGGCGGGGTGGGAAACGGAAACGGCAAGGTAGAGCTCTCCTCTCTCGGTTCCCGCAGCTACACCGGAAAAACCATGCTGCGAGTACAGTATGAATGGACTCCCTTATCGGACTCCAACGTCGAACCTTCCAACGGGAAAAAGGATTTCTTAAAAAGCTTCGTGGGCAGCGTGTACACCGGACGCAGCTGGGAGCGGCTTTCCCCTCAAGACAGCGGGGAACTTGAAGAAATTCTCAATGGGGAGCACCCCCAAAACCTGTTAGACAAGATTACCCTGGAATTTCCCAGCTATATTTTGCCCCAATATCAATTGACTGTGGAAAACGTAGGGGCCAATCCTCGCTGCATCTATGTTCCCTACGGGCTAATGGGGAACAGTGTGGACCCGAGCCTGATGGGCTATGTGGAAGACGGCTTTCTCCAGTCCACCCGTCTTTTCAGTGGGACTCCGTCCTACAGTTTGGACGCTTGGGGGATTCCCCAGCAGCTGCGGTATTACCCTGACGTTGCCATCAACGGGATTCTCCAGGACTATTTGAGCGCTCAGGACCCGGATTCCTCTCGTTTCCAAAACCTGTACGACTTGAGCCAATCCAGCGAAGTCCGGGACTTGATTTCCCAGTTGCAAGACAGCCTTTACAACGAAACCGGAGAAGCGGTCTGCTTCGATCTTTGGACCATTCCCGGCGACATGTCCGGCTATTTGACCCAAGAGCACCAGGAATTCACCCAAACTCTGGAAAAGTATAATCAGTTTGTTTTTGACCACTACACCCAACTCCCGGATCCGCTCCGGGACACACTCACCCAATTTTTAGAAGAAAACGGCATATATCCCGACCAGACATACACGCTCAATTCTTCTCCCTACTATCTGGTGCAGCAGATAGCCAACACCTTGGCCTCTCGTTGCACTTACACCCTGACCCCGCCGTCTCTGCCGGAAGGAAAAGACTTTGTAGAATATTTCCTTTTTGAAAGCCAGCAGGGATACTGCGTCCACTTCGCCACAGCCGCTGTGGCCCTTCTCCGAGCCGCTGGCGTACCCGCGCGGTACGCCGAAGGGTATGCTGTCCCCGCCGGTGAAACAGGCTGGGTAGAGGTGCCCGACTACAACGCCCACGCCTGGGTGGAAATCTACTTGGGCGGCACCGGGTGGGTGCCCATGGAAGTGACTCCCGCCGGGCCCGATGCCCCTGCGGCTACGGAAGATGCCCTACCCATGGAAGCTCAAGCCGTCACGCCCACTCCTGTCCCTACTCCATCTCCCACGCCTACTCCTTCTCCCTCACCCACGGCGGAAGCTTCTCCTTCCGCCATGCCCAGCGCCCAGCCCAACCTCTCCCCCTCACCCGCCCCGGGAGCGGTGCCGGGGAATACTCCAAGCAGCGGCCGGGCCTGGCTCATAGCCGGGTGCATTTTAGGCGGGCTTTGCCTGTTGATCGGGGGAATCCTTCTGCGGTGGAAGATTTTGCGGAGATGCCAAGAAAAACGGTTCTCCCAAAAGAACCGGAATCAAAGCGCTTTGGCATTGTACGCCGCCATTTTGGAGCTTTATGCCACAGCTCAAAACTACCTTCCCACCTGGCAGGAAGAAATCCCGCCCCGGCTGGAAAAATTGGCCTTGAAAGCCCGGTTCAGTCAACACACCCTCACCCCGGAAGAATTGTTGCTCTTCCAAAAAGAATGGGGACACATGGCCAACCGTCTCCAGGAGCTTTTACCCACCTTCCCCCGGCTGTGGTGCAAGTATATCCGGGCTCTCTTTTAAAAGTTCTGTCTTGTAATTTCCAAAAGCCTTTGCTTTGGGTTCCCATTGGCTTGGGATTCTTTAAAATCTCTTCCAGGAGATCACCCACTGGGAATGCTTTAGCACCTGAAACAGAGCGTCCCAAACCTGGTTTCCCAAGAAGATGACTTTCCCAAACAGCTCAAAAGGGCTGCCGCAAAATTTGCGGCAGCCCTTTCTTTCGGCTACTTTTCCTGGTTACTTTTTATTTTGGCCTGTCATCTTGGTGAGAAGCCCAATCAGAGTAGCGCATTCCTCACTGGTCAGGCTGGCGGTGATGGAATCCCCCCATTGGACCAAATATTCCCGAATGACCGGCACCAGCTCCCGGCCTTTATCGGTCAGGTACAAATTGTTCTGACGGCGGTCGTTTTGATCCGTTTCCCGGTAAAGGTACCCCAATGTCTCCAGCTTCTTCGTGCGGCGGGCCACATTGCATTTGTCGATAAACATGTGGTTGGCAATATTGTCCTGGGTCGTGCCTGGGTGATGCTCGATATGGAGCAGGATCAAATACATGGCCCCGGAAAAGCCGTAATCCCTCAGGCGCTCCGACATAAACCGGCTCCGGCTGCGGTGCAGATACGTGACCGCCCGCCCCAGTTCCCGGGTAAATTCTACAGGAAGTTCCCTCGTCTTTGACGCTTTCTCTGTCTCCATGGCCTTTCCCCCTTTCACCGGCCCTCTCTTAATCTTGTATTATACCGCTGGAAACACCGATTGTCAAAGAAAATCCATGTTAAATCCCGGACCACCCTTTGCTCTCCTTTCCCTGCCGCGATCTGGCGTCATAATTTTGTAAGGTAAGGAAATCAGAGGAAACACCCATTTCCGGTTGCCTTTTCGACATATTTCGTGTATAATGTGGCAAAGATTGTCCTTTCCTTTGGAACAATATTCCCCTGCCGGGGTTTGACTTTTTTGAAAAAGGAGTGGCACGCTTATGGGTTTTTTGGGAAAACGCAATCTATTTCTAGCCATCACTGTGCTGCTGGTCGTTGTAATTGTCATCGTGTCCGGGGTAATCCTGGCCCGGGGGCCACGGGAAAGCTCTGTGGAATTGATCTCCCGCAATCAGGACGGCACCTTGGACGTAAACGATTTAAACGATGGCACCATGACCATCCCCGATTATGACATTCCCACCAACACCTATAAGCCCGACGACTTCCAGGACGTGGGCAATGGAGTGATCACCTATGAGGGCGGGGAGTCCTACGTGGGGATCAACGTCAATTCCAAAGCCGGAGAAATCGACTGGGCCAAAGTTGCCGAATGCGGTGTGGATTTCGCCATGATCCGGGTGGGTTACCGGGAAAAAACCAACGGAAACATTGTGATGGACACCAACTTTCAAACCAACATCACCGGAGCCATTGACGCCGGACTGCCTGTGGGCGTGTATTTTTACTCCAAGGCCGTCACCAACGACGAGGCGGACAAAGAAGCCACCTTCGTGCTGGAGCAGATCCGGGGTTACAATGTGACGTACCCCATTGCCTTTTTCTGGGAATACGATACCGGCGATGACGGCAGTGTGGACCAGTCCTCCCGTACCGTGCAATGTAACGGGGACCAGGTGACCGGGTTTATCGACACCTTCTGCAACAAGGTGGAAATGGCCGGTTTTACCGCCTGCTATTACGCCACCAAAACTATGGCTTACGACAAATTGGATCTCTCCAAGCTGACAAACTATGACCTGTGGTACGCGGAATACCGTTCCAAGCCCAGCTTCTATTATGACTTTGGCATGTGGCAATACACGGAGGAAGGCAATGTGCCCGGCATTTCCAACAGCGTGCCCATTACTCTGGCTTTGAAGAAATACAGCAAATAAGCATACGTCCGCCTTTTTCCAGGCGGACTCCGTTTTTTGGGGAGTTTCCCCTCAAAACGTCAAGGAGGTTTTATGGCAAAACATCACAGTGGAAAGCAGGTGAATCCCCTGCTTTTAGCCACCAGCGCCGCCTTCGCTTTGGTGGTGGTCGCCGTTGTAATCGCCCTGTCCCTGCTGGGTGGCAACGGCGGGGAACCAGCGGAAACCGGGCCTCAGATCCCGGAAAACCAGCTGCTTGTCAACGACATCTACGAAGGGGAACGGCTGGTCCCCAAGTTTGATATGGATCTGAACAAATACGATTTGGATAAATTCGTGGAAACAGACGGCTACATACGCTATGAGGACGGGAAATCCGTGCTGGGCGTGGACGTATCCGAGCACCAGGGAACCATTGACTGGCAGGCGGTAAAAAACGCAGGCATGGAATTTGTCATTCTGCGGATCGGCTATCGTGGCATGACCGAAGGTCTGCTGAACGTGGACGCCACCTTTGAGCAGAATTATCAGAGCGCTTTAGACGCCGGCTTAAAAGTGGGCGTGTATTTCTTCTCCCAGGCCGTCACCGATGAGGAAGCCCAAAAAGAGGCGGACTTTGTTCTGGACACCCTGAACGGCCGGGAGCTTTCCTATCCCATTGTGTTCGACTGGGAAACGCCCATACCAAGCGAGGAACTCCCCGCAGAGGATTTACGGGCCTACGACATGTCCGGCGAGGAAGTAACCGGCTTTGCCAAAGCCTTTTGCCAACGGGTCGAGGAACGGGGCTACACCGCCTGTGTCTACACCAATAAGCATATGGCATATAACAGCTTCAATTTAGAGGAACTGAAAGACTATCCCCTTTGGTACGCCGAATACCAGCCCGCTCCCAGCCTGTACTACGATTTCCGCATTTGGCAGTATTCCGCCAGCGGCACAGTACCAGGCATCACCGGGAGCGTGGACTTAAATATTTGCTTTGAGCCCTACTGAGGGAGGCAGCTTACTCATGAGCGAAAAAAAGCTGAGATTGCTTGCGGCGGCCCTGTGCGGAATCGCCGCTCTCATCTGGAGTATTGTCACAGTTTTGCAGGCCACCATGGGGATTTCCCCTTGGCTGGTGGTCATCAACCTGTTCTGCGCCGTTATCTGGTGGGTTGCCTGCGGCGCTCAAATCGCCCGGATCAAACGGGGAAAATAGCAAACCATTCCCGGCAAGCGCCGTTTCATGGAAAGCTGCCGGGAATTTTTTCGTGAGAGCTTACCTTTTACAAGGGTAGAACGTCTAATCTATAAATCGGGAAACTGGGGGGAATGACCTCGGGGGAAGAAGGAGGATTTCGTGGAGCGTCTGGTGCGAAAGGCCCAGCGAGGGGATAAAAACGCCTTTATGGACCTGATTGAACAGAATCAGCTTGCCCTTTACCGGGCGGCAAAGGCTATTCTCCATCGGGAAGAAGATGTGGAGGACGCAGTGCAGGAAACCATCTGCAAGGCCTTTTATAAGTTGAGCGACCTGCGGCAGCCCAAATATTTTAAAACTTGGCTGACACGCATTTTGATAAATTGCTGCTACGATCTGCTGCGGCAGCAAAAGGGCCTGGTGCCCTTGGAAATTTTGCCAGAAGAGGGCGTCAGCGAGGAACGGGAAACCTCCCTGGACGTGCAGCGCATACTGCAGGACCTGGGGGAAAATGACCGACTGGTATTGACCCTCTATTACTTAAACGACATTTCCGTAAAGGATATTGCCGGAATGCTTTCGATCAGCGAAGGCGCCGTAAAACAACGGCTTTCCCATGGGCGAAAAAAATTCCGGGAAGCCTATGAGGAACGGGAGTATGGAAAGGTGGTGGCGCGCCATGAAAAACGATGATTTGCGACGGGATAAGCGTTTTCAAAAGCGCCTTGCCCAAAAGCTCCAGGTGGATAAACCCCCGGAGTCTTATTTCCAGGCGGTCCAAAACGCCTTCGACAACCTGCCCGACGAACTTCCCGTAAAACGCCGCCCCTTCCGCCAGACTGCGTTCCGTGCCTGTGCGGCTCTGGCCGCCTGCCTGGTTTTGGTGGCCGCCGGCTCTTATGGGGCCTACCTGGTTAACCCTGTGCTCATGGAAAGCATCCCCGGCGTGGGGCAAATCTTCCAGGAGCTGAACAAAACAGAAGAGAAAACTCCTTCTCCCAGCCCCCAGCCCACCTGGGACGATAGCCATTTAGAAGAAGCCCTGCCGGACGTCCCGGAATTCGAGCCCATGAGCTTTGAGGGCGAAGGCGGGACCCTGACCATAGAAAACGCCTGGAGCGATGGCCTTTATCTGCACCTGGATACCAGCCTGGATCTTTGGGATCCTGCCCTGGCCGGCTGTGAGATGGTCTCTTTCTGCTCTGAGCCTTATGAAGGTACTACCGACACCAGCTATCTCACGGTCAATGAAAAGCAGCTGGAAAGCCTGTTTTTGAATGCCCAGACTTTCTTCACCTGGGACGGAAGTTCCTCAAACACAGGCACAGATATTACCCATTGTCAGGGCAGTTGGCTCTACAAACTGCCGGAACAGCAACCCCATTACACGGAGCTGGCGGTTAACTGGTTCATCCCCTCCCTCTATGCCATCGACGATTACGGGAATATTCTCTCCATGGATTTCAACTGTTCCGCTGCCTTCACCGTCATCACCGACGCCAGGTATACACTGGCGAAGGACACATCCACGGTAGACAATGGCATCACACTGGAACAGGTAGAAGTTTCCCCTTCCTGCGTTTTCGCCCAATTGTCCATTCCCTATTTTGGCACCATGGATTCCCTGCTGCTGGCGCCTTTTATGAATGTGCCGGAAGGGTATGAAGTCCCCATCGGGGTCTATCCCCAGCTGACCACCCGAGACGGGGAAGTGATTTCCTCCATGGATTTCCCCAGATCGGACACAGCCTATATTTCACAAGAGGGTTTGTACACTTCCCCATCCCCAGATCAAAACTATCAGTTGCTCTTCTATTTCCAGCCCCCTTCTCAGTCCACCACCAAGTTGATCCTCACCTTGTATGAGTACAATCCCGCACTTTATAGCGGCCTTGCGGAAGAAAATCCCACCAGCAACCGGGTGACGGCGGAATTCACCATCGACCTGGAACAAGGCTCGGTTTACTCCAGCCAAAATTACATGTCCACAGGGCGGCAAAAGCTGGACTACCGTCTCAGCGCCAGTTTAGACCGCACTCCCACTCCCGAAAACGGCTATATTTGTTCCCCGCCCAATCCGGGAGATGGCTATGTGGAGATAAACTTCACCACACAAGACCTGGACTATCGCCCGGTAGAACTGTACTGGTACAATGAGACCTCTACAGAAAGCGTTTTGATGGGGATCTATCCTTCGGTAACACCAGACAATTACAATGCCACTTCCGAGGACCACTCCATCTACCAAGACACCTCATATTCCTACACAGAGAGTTATCTGGATCCCACGGATACTCAAGGGACAGAATACAAAGTGCTGCGGTTCCGTATTACGGGTATGGATTCCCCCACAGGTGTAGCTGGTTCCACGTCCACCCATTTCTATTTAGTGGACAGTGAAACCGGCGAAATTCTGGTGTCTGATGTCTCGCAGACCTTCTGCAAGCAGTTCGACGAAGTGATGGGTACGCACACCCAAACCTCTCATTTCACTGGGAGCACCTTAGAAGAGGAACTGGCCACCCAACTGGCTGACAGCGGAGTATCCAGCGAAGGAAAAGAAACCACCTAAAGAAAGCGGCAGGCAATGGCCTAGCCGCTTTCTTTTTTCCCGATTTCCAATCCATATCGTTGAGAATGTCTATTTTTCAAAAAATCATGTCCGGAAAATAGTTGAGTTTTCCCAGGAATCCATAGTAAAATGAAACTACTATTTTTTACTGTTTGAATACTTTGGGAGGTACATGGAATCATGAAAGAATTTGTCATGAACAAAACAAGCCCCATCGTCTCCACGCCTAAAGGGAAACTGCGTGGATTCCGGTTCGACGGTGTGGACCATTTTTATGGAATCCGTTACGCTAAGGCTAAGCGGTTCCAAATGCCTGAGCCTGTCCCCGCCTGGGAAGGGGTCAAAGATGCGGGCAGCTATGGCATGATCTGTCCTGTACTGGGAGAGCCTATGCCCACTGGCGAAGTGATGACCCCCCACCGCTTCTGGCCCTCTTCGGAGCACTGCCAATACTTGAACGTGTGGACCAAAAGCTGCGATCCCAACGCCAAACGTCCCGTCATGTTCTGGATCCATGGCGGCGGGTACGCTGCCGGTTCTTCCATCGAACAGGTATGCTATGATGGATTCAACCTGGCCAAAAAAGACGACGTGGTGGTGGTGTCCGTCAACCACCGCTTAAACGCCTTTGGCTATTTGGATATGTCCGACTTCGGAGAGAAGTATTGGAACTCGGTGAACGTAGGCATGGCCGACCTGGTAGAGGCTCTCCGCTGGGTACGGGACAACATCGCCTGCTTTGGAGGCGACCCGGACAACGTGACTATTTTCGGCCAGTCCGGCGGCGGTGGAAAAGTTACGGTACTGGGACAGATCCCCGAAGCCGAAGGCTTATTCCACAAGATGATCGTTATGTCCGGCGTCATTCCCAGCGCCAGCTTTGCCACGGAGTGCTCTTCCAAAGAGCTGGTTTTGGAAATCCTGAAAAACCTGCGCATTGAGGAAAAAGACGTAGAAAAGCTGGAAAAGGTCTCGGTCCCCCAGTTTATCTGGGCAGTCAACAACGCCACCAAAGCCATGATGGACCAGGGGAAACGGGTCAATTGGGCACCGCAGCCCAACAAGTACTATACCTGCGATCCCCTGGACGAGGATTTCAGCCCCGCCTCTTTGAAAATCCCCACCATGGTAGGGACGGTCATTGCGGAATTCGGCATGATCCAGGATTACGGCGACCGCTCCAAGCTTTCCGTGGAAGAGCGGGAAAAGTACGTAAAAGATTACTTTGGAGACGAGGGCGGCGAGAAGATCCTGTCTGCGTTCCGGAAAGTCTATCCTGGCAAAAATGAGATTTACGCCACGGATCTGGAAACCTTCTTCCTGCCCGACAGCGACAGGTACGTGGTCAAAAAGGCCAAGGAAGCCAGCGCTCCCGTTTACAACTATATGTTTGCCAAGATTTTCGACTACGACGGCGGCCGGGCGGCCTGGCACTGCTCCGATATCCCCTATTTCTTCCACAACGCTGACCTGATTCCCATCTGCCAGCAGGAAAACGGGGACATGCTGGACAAAGTGATGTCCGGCGCCTTTGTGAATTTCGCCCGCACCGGTAATCCCAATGTGGAAGGTCTGCCCCAGTGGGATCCCTGCCAAGACGGAAAAACCATTACCATGGTGTTCGACGATGTGTGCTCGGTGAAAGAAAACATGCACGACGAACTGCTTCCCTTGGTGGAACAGTATAAGCCCCCCTTCCAGTTCCAGCCCGCCCCAGTAGAGGACGAGGACGGGGAAAGCGGCAACGCCTGGGTATTTTAAGCGTCAGTTTCAACCTTTTCCCATGGGGGATGCAGTTCCTTCCAAGGTCCATATTCTGCGGCACACCGGCTTCGTTCTTTTCTATCCCTTTGAAAACTAGACACGCAAGCCAAAAGGCCGGACAGCGGGTTTCCACTGTCCGGCCTTTTCCCATTCCAAAACAATCAGTTGTTTACGTAAAGCTGTTTATAGGGGTTTTTCGTGTTGGGAGTCAGCACGTAGTAATGAGAGGAAAGCAAGGAATCCATCTCGCCCCCAAAGCACTGACAATACTTTTCAATCAAGGGGCGCAACCGGGTCAAATCTTCCTCAGTGCCATCGGACACCACTACCTGCTCCGGCAAATCCGGGGGCAGATGGGTGGTGCGCAGATAGATGCGGCCGCCATGCATACCGGTACCGCAGAAATTCCCTACAGGACACCGGTCTTCCCAGCCAATGCCCAACACCAGGATAATCCCGCCGGCCTGGTATTCCCCTAAAAAGCTGCCGCAGCGGCCGCCAATGACAATCATCGGCACCTTGGTCTGATATTCCTTCATATGAATACCGCAACGATATCCCGCGTCCTTCTCAATGTAGATGGAACCACCCCGCATGGCGTATCCAGTAGCGTCCCCGCTGCTGCCATGGACAATGATTTCCCCGTCGTTCATAGTGTCCCCTGTAGCGTCCTGGGCGTTGCAAAATACCTCGATTTTCGCCCCGTCCAAGTAAGCCCCCAGAGCGTTGCCGGGCACCTGGCTCACAGAATACGCTCCTTCTCCGGCCCCTGCGCCTATATACCGCTGGCCTATGGCAAATTCCGTCTGTTGCGTTTGCATGCCATTTTCCCACCTTTCTCCAAGTTACCGGCCAAACATCTGCCGCCGTTTTTCCTGGGAAAAAGCCATGAATTGTGGCTTTTCCCGCAATAAATCAAAATCAACTGTATCCAGGGGCACCCGCTCCCGAATGAGCGCTGTATACACCCCTGCGTTTTCCAGGCAGTCCCCTACCAGGATAAACCCTTTCAGCAGTCCGTCCTCTACAAAGAACACCTTGTAGGAACCCTTATCTTCCGTTACCAGCTTTTCCCCACGGTAACTGCCTGCCGTAATCAAGTGCAAATCGAAAAATCCAATGGCGTTCATGGGCACGGCGTTGGTAAAATGGGTTTCCTCACCCGCCATGTTTTTCCCTGCGCACTCCCCTTGCAGGTAAGCGTTGGGCAGCAACGCCAACACTCGGTGCTCTCCGCTGGTAATATCCAAACTTTCGCAGCAGTCCCCGGCAGCGTACACGTCGGGCAAGGAAGTCAGCCCACTGTCATCGGTGACAATGCCCCGGTTCACTTCGCCCCCTGCGTCCTTCACCAACTCCACATTGGGCCGAACGCCTACCGCCAGCACCAAGACGTCAAATTCCACCTTTTTCCCGCTCTTCAACATAGCGGTATTCCCCTGGAACTTGGCCACGCTGTCCCCCAGGAAAAATTCCATTCCCTGATGCTCCAAAACAGCCTGCACGCGCTGGGCTCCCGCCTCGTCGAGAATGCTGGGCAGAACCCGGTCCGCCAAATCTGCCACCTGAATGGACGCCACCCGATGGGCAATGCCTTCGGCGCACTTCAGTCCAATCAATCCGGCACCTACAATAAACACCCGGGTTTCCGGAGTCAACGCGGATTCCAAAGCCTTAGCGTCGTCCAGTGACAGGAAGGTGAATTTCTGATCCACCGTTTCCAGGCCTTCCATCGGGGGGACAAAGGGCGTGGAACCTGTTGCCACCAGCAGCTTTCCATAGGGAACTTTTTCCCCGCTCTCCAACACCACCTCATGCTCCTCTGGCTTGATCGAAACAGCCTTTTGACCCAGCTTGGTTTCCACCCCCAGCTCCTGGTAATAGGAGTCAGGCCGGTACTTCATGCGCTCCTGGTCGGTCTTTCCCTCTAAAAGATAGGAAATCAGGGGCCGGGAATAGGTGTGGTATTTTTCACTGGCAATCACAGTGATCTTTCCCGTTTTATCCACTTGACGGATTCCTTCCACACAGCCAATCGCCGCTGCGGAATTCCCGATCAATACATAATCCATGTCACGGTTCCTCCTTTTCCTCAAAGATAATGGCCCGGTTGGGACAACCCGCTACGCAAGCAGGCTCCCCACAGGAATTTTCCAAGCAGAGCTCGCACTTTTCCATGGGGCCTTCAGGAGAGGGCCGCAACGCGCCGTAGGGACATACCAGCACGCAGGTATAACACCCAACGCACTTATTCTTATCGATGCAAACC
>DXXH01000023.1:23913-32119 GCA_019416395.1 Clostridiales bacterium | reverse complement strand
AGAGGGCATTTTTATGAAAAATCCCGGGGAACAGGAGAGAAAGTGACGGAAAGGATAATAAGAGCTGCAAAACTGGGTTGACAAAGCCTCTGGTTAGAGGTATAATTCGAAACACGGACAAAGGCGTCTGGTGAAAGGTAAACTCTCGGGTTATCCCCTCTGTTTCCCTTTTGCTGGACGCTTTTTACAGCTTTCTATACAATATAAAATATGCAAGAAGATGATTTTGATTATTCATTTTTCTTAGGCTGGAAGGGTTTGCCAGGTGAGCGGAAAAGAACGCTCCTGGGAAAAGAGTTGGAAAACTTTTTCTGAAAAGATAGCCGGTTTGTGAAAAGTGTAGAATCGAAAAATCTTCTTGCTTGTTTTTCCCCTATCGGGTATGATATACTATTGATAACTGTGATGAGAGAAATTGCGAACGCCCCCCAGGGCCCGGTGGGGAAAGTGGGCCTCTGGGGGCGGCACAGCGTCTAAAACGAGAGAGAAAGGGTTGAGCGTATGGGGAAAACTGGATATCTTGTGCTGGAAAACGGCAAGGTTTTTCGCGGCGAACGCTTTGGCGTGGATGGCGAAATGACCGCTGAAGTGGTATTTACCACAGGCATGACCGGCTATTTGGAAACGTTAACCGACCGCAGCTATTGGGGGCAGATGGTAGTGCAAACCTTCCCCCTTATTGGCAATTATGGCGTTATCCCCGCCGACTTTGAAAGTGACGTCATTGGTCCCTGCGCGTATATCGTAAAACATTGGTGCCAAGCTCCCTCAAACTTCCGTTCTGAGGGCAGCCTTGACACCTTTTTTCAAGAAAGGGGCGTCATCGGCCTTTCGGGCATCGACACCCGCACCCTGACGAAGATCATTCGGGAAACCGGCGTGATGAACGGCAAAATCACCAGCGATCCTTCCACGGTGGATTTTGAGGAGCTGAAAGCCTACCGGGTTACCGGGGCGGTGAAGGCTTCCTCTACCAAGGAGCGCTATGTGGTAAAGCCCGAAGGGGAAGTGAAAAAGAAAATCGCCCTGCTGGATTTCGGTCTGAAAAAGAACATCTACCGGGAACTGGTCAAGCGTGGGGCAGAAGTTACGGTGTGCCCCTGCACCACCACTGCCCAGGAGATCCAGGAGCTGGGCGTGGACGGCATCATGCTGTCCAACGGTCCTGGGGATCCTGCCGAAAACACCGAGATTATCGGCAACCTGAAGGAAATCTGCAAATTGAATATCCCCCTGTTTGGCATTTGCCTGGGGCATCAGCTGCTGGCTTTGGCCCACGGGTTTCAGACCGAGAAGCTGAAGTATGGTCACCGGGGCGCCAACCAGCCTGTGAAAAATTTGGAAACAGGCCGGGTGTACATCTCCAGCCAGAACCATGGCTATGCGGTGGTGTCCAGCAGCATTGACGGAACCACGGCCAAGGAACTTTTTGTCAACGTCAACGACGGCACCTGCGAGGGGATCCGCTATTTGGATTGCCCCGCCTTTTCGGTGCAGTTCCACCCGGAAGCCTGCGGTGGTCCCCTGGATACCCAGGCGTTGTTCGATGAGTTTTTCGCCATGATGAAGGAGGGGAACTAATATGCCACTGAATAAGGATATTAAAAAGGTATTGGTCATCGGTTCCGGCCCCATTGTGATTGGCCAGGCCGCTGAATTTGACTACGCCGGCACCCAGGCTTGCCGGGCCCTGCGGGACGACGGCATTGAGATCGTGCTGGTAAACTCCAACCCCGCCACCATCATGACTGACCAGGCCATGGCGGACCGCATCTACATCGAGCCCCTGACCCTGACCACAGTCAAGCGGATCATCGAGAAGGAGAAGCCTGACAGCATTCTCTCCGGATTTGGCGGGCAGACGGGCCTGACCTTGTCCATGCAGCTGGCGAAAGAGGGCTTCTTGGCCAAACATAACGTGCGGTTGCTGGGGGCTTCTCCGGAAACCATCGATAAGGCCGAGGACCGGCAGATTTTCAAGGACACCATGGAGAAAATCGGCCAGCCCTGCATTCCTTCCAAGGTTGTCACCACGGTGGAAGACGCGGAAGCCTTCGCGCTGGAGGTCGGTTACCCGGTGATTATCCGTCCTGCCTTTACCCTGGGCGGCACGGGCGGCGGCATTGTCAACAACCAGCAGGAGCTTCGGGAGACCGCAGCCAACGGTTTGGCTCTGTCCCCCATCACCCAGATCCTGGTGGAAAAGTCCATTGCCGGCTGGAAGGAAATCGAGTTTGAGGTGATGCGTGACAGCAAGGGTAACACCATCACCGTGTGCTCCATGGAAAACCTGGACCCTGTAGGCGTGCATACCGGCGACTCCATTGTTATCGCCCCCACCGTCACCTTGTCGGATAAGGAATACCAGATGCTGCGTACCGCCGCGTTGAACATCATCAACGAGCTGGGCGTGGAAGGCGGATGTAACTGCCAGTTCGCTTTGCATCCTACTTCCTTTGAATACGCTGTTATCGAGGTCAACCCCCGTGTGTCCCGTTCTTCCGCTTTGGCTTCCAAGGCTACCGGGTATCCCATTGCCAAGGTGGCCACGAAGATCGCCATCGGCTATACCCTGGACGAGATCAAGAACGCGGTCACCGGCAAGACCTACGCCGCGTTTGAACCCGCTTTGGACTATGTGGCGGTGAAGTTCCCCAAGTGGCCTTTCGATAAATTTGTATACGCCAAGCGGGATTTGGGCACCCAGATGAAGGCTACCGGCGAGGTCATGTCCATTGCCGATACCTTTGAAATGGCTCTGATGAAGGCTGTCCGTGGCGCGGAGATCTCCCTGGACACCCTGAACCTGCCCAAGTTTGCCACAGAGAGCGATGAGAACCTGTGGCATATCGCGGTACACGCCACAGACGAGCGGTTGTTCGCCGTGTATGAGCTGTTGAAGCGGGGCGTGACCATTGAGAAGATGCACGAGGAAACCATGATTGACTGCTGGTTCCTCTCCAAGATCATGAATCTCCTGAACTACGAACGGGAACTGGCCAAGGGTCAGCTTACCGAAGAGCTGTACACCCAGGGCAAGCAGCTGGGGTATCCGGATTCCACCATTGCCCGGCTGTCCGGTTGTAAAGTGACCTTTGAGCGCAAACCCACCTTCAAAATGGTGGATACCTGCGCTGGCGAGTTTGCCGCCCACACCCCTTACTTCTACGCCACCTATGATACCGAGGAATCCGGCGGCGAGGACGAGGCGCTGGAGTTTATCGGCGAGGATCGGGACAAGCCCACAGTGATCGTGCTGGGTTCCGGCCCCATTCGTATCGGCCAGGGCATTGAGTTCGATTACGCCAGCGTACACTGTGTCATGTCCTTACAGAAGCTGGGGTATGAAGTGGTGATCATCAACAACAACCCGGAAACCGTGTCCACGGACTTTGACACCGGCGACCGGCTGTATTTTGAGCCCCTGTCTCCCGAGGACGTGCTGGATATCATTAAGATTGAAAAGCCTGTGGGCGTTGTGGTGGCCTTTGGCGGACAGACAGCCATCAAGCTGACCAAGACGCTGGCAGCCAACAATATTCCCATTCTGGGTTCTTCCGCGGACACCATCGACATGGCCGAGGACCGGGAGCGGTTCGACGAGCTGCTGGAGCGTTCCGGGATCAAGCGTCCCAAGGGCCACACCATCATGACCACGGAAGAGGCGCTGAACGCCGCCCGTGATCTGGGATACCCTGTGCTGATGCGGCCTTCTTACGTGCTGGGCGGCCAGAACATGATCATCGCTTACTGCGACGAGGATATTCAGGAATACATGGCCATTATCCTCTCTCACAAGCAGGATAACCCGGTGCTGATCGACAAGTACCTGTCCGGCATGGAGATCGAGGTGGACGCCATCTGCGACGGGGAAAACATCCTGATCCCCGGTATCATGGAGCACGTGGAGCGGACTGGTATCCACTCCGGCGACAGTATTGCCGTGTATCCGGCTTCCGATATCGACGACGACATGAGCGCCAAGATCGTGGCCACTACCGAGACTCTCTGCCGGGAACTGAACGCCTTGGGCCTGATCAATCTCCAGTACATCATTATGGACGGAGAGATCTACGTTATCGAGGTGAATCCCCGGGCTTCCCGTACCGTGCCCTACATCAGCAAGGTGACCGGCGTGCCCATGTGCGATCTGGCCACCAAGGTCAGCCTGGGATACAAGCTGACGGATCTGGGCTTTGGCACAGGCCTGTATAAGCCTTCTCCCTATGTGGCGGTGAAAGTGCCGGTGTTCTCCTTTGAGAAGCTCACCGATGTGGACACCCACCTGGGGCCGGAAATGAAATCCACCGGCGAGGTGCTGGGCATTGGCAATAACCTGGAAGAAGCTCTCTATAAGGGCCTGATCGCTTCCGGACACAAGATGACCAAGGGCGGCGGCGTGTTTATCACTGTTCGTGACCAGGATAAGCCGGAGATCGGGGAAATCGCCAAGAAGTTCGCCAAGATGGGATTCCAGATCTACGCCACCACCGGTACTGCCATGGTGCTTGCCAAGGTTGGCCTCTCTGTGAAGATCGTGGACAAGATCCATGAGAGCTCTGTGAACACCATCACCCTGCTGGAAAGCGGCAAGGTGAACTATGTGATTTCCACCTCTGCAAAGGGCCGCAACCCTGCCCGTGACAGCGTGAAGATCCGCCGGAAGGCAAGCCTGTTGGGCATTCCCTGCTTGACGGCCCTGGATACTGCCAACGCTTTGGCCGACTCCCTGATGAGCCGGTACACTCCCGAAAATACGGAGATCATCGACATCAACAATCTGAAGGAGCGCAAGCAGAAGCTGAAGTTTACCAAGATGTCCGCTTGCTCCAACGATTATATCTATATCAATTGCTTTGACCCGGAGAACAAGGTTTCCTCTCCCGAGTTCCTGTCTATTTTCCTGTCTGACCGGCACAATGGCGTGGGCGGCGACGGCGTGATCCTGATCTGCCCCTCAGAGGTTGCCGACGCCCAGATGCGCATGTTCAACCTGGACGGCAGCGAAGGCATGATGTGCGGCAACGGGATCCGCTGCGTGGCCAAGTACCTGTTTGACAACGGAATTGCCCGGGGCGAAAAAGTGGGCGAAGGCCGGTATGTGATGCACATCGACACCAAGAGCGGTGTCAAGGAATGCACCGTGGTCACCAAGAACGGGCTGGTGTCCAAGGTGACGGTGGACATGGGGAAAGCGGAACTGTCCCCGGATAAGATCCCTGTGCGCCTGGAAGGGGATAAAGTGGTGGATAAGCCGGTTTCCATTGATGGCAATGTGTACCGGATCACCTGCGTGTCCATGGGCAATCCCCATTGTACGGTGTTTGTCCCCTCTGTGGATAAACTGGATCTGGAAGATATCGGTCCCAAGTTCGAGCATGACCCCATGTTCCCGGAGCGGGTAAACGTGGGCTTTGTGGAAGTCATCGACAAGCATACCCTGAAGGCCCGCATTTGGGAACGCGGCAGCGGGGAGACTATGGCTTGCGGTACCGGTACCTGCGCCGCTGTAGTGGCCGCTACTCTGAACGGCTACTGTGAGAAGGGCAAGGATATCCGGGTGATCCTCAAAGGCGGGGAGTTGAAGATCAACTATACCGACGAGAGGGTGCTGATGACCGGCAAGGCGGAAAAGGTCTATGACGGCGTTGTAGAAGTATAACCCTTCTAGGACAAGAGATACAAATAGAAAAAGCGATTCCGGAAAGGACTTTCCCCTGGAAAGTCCTTTGTGGATTTCTCAACAGAAACGAACGAAAGGGGAAGGCTATGGGCACTCTGCGCTTTACGAAAATGCACGGCTGCGGCAACGATTATATCTATATCAACTGCTTTGAGGAGCAGGTGGAAAACCCGGAAGCGTTGGCGATCCAACTTTCCGACCGGCACAAGGGGATCGGCGGCGACGGCGTGATTTTGATTTGCCCGTCGGAAGTGGCGGACGCCAAAATGCGCATGTTCAACCTGGACGGAAGCGAAGGGAAAATGTGCGGCAACGGGATTCGCTGCGTGGCGAAATACGTGTATGACCATGGAATCGCCCGGAAAGAGGAGCTGAAAATCGAGACGCTCAGCGGTATCAAAACCTGCTGGATTCATGAGGAGAACGGGGAAGCCCAGTCCGTCACCGTGGATATGGGGGACGCCATTCTCGCTCCGGCGGAGATTCCGGTGAATCTGCCTGGCGACCGTGTCGTGGGCCAGAACGTGGAAGTGGCAGGGGGCATTTATGAGATCACCTGTGTGTCCATGGGCAATCCCCATTGTGTGATATTCGGCGGGGATCCTGACGATTTGGACCTTCCGGAAATCGGTCCGCTGTTTGAGCACGATCCCCTGTTTCCCCAGCAGGTAAATACCGAGTTTATCCAGGTGCTGGATTCCCATACCCTGAAAATGCGGGTGTGGGAGCGTGGCAGCGGTGAGACCATGGCTTGCGGCACCGGGGCTTGCGCCAGTGCGGTGGCGGCCATTCTGTGCGGGCATTGCCCGGCGGATCAGGAGATTTTAGTGCATTTGCGGGGCGGCGATTTGGTGATCCGGGTGGAAGAGAACCGTGTGTTCATGACCGGGGAAGCCGTGACCGTGTTTGAGGGGACTGTAAACGTTTGACAGGAGGTAAAGGAAATTGGCCAAGTATATTTTTGTCACCGGGGGCGTAGTCTCCGGATTGGGAAAGGGGATCACCGCAGCGTCTTTGGGGCGTCTTCTGAAAGCCCGGGGGCTGAAGGTGGCGGCGCAGAAGCTGGACCCCTATATCAACGTGGATCCGGGTACCATGAGTCCCTATCAGCACGGGGAAGTGTATGTCACCGAGGACGGCCTGGAAACCGACCTGGACCTGGGCCATTATGAGCGGTTCATCGACGAAAACCTGAACAAGTTTTCCAACCTGACCACTGGTAAGGTGTATTGGAACGTGCTGAACAAAGAGCGCCGGGGGGAATATTTGGGAGAGACGATCCAGGTGATCCCCCACATCACTTCCGAAATCAAGAATTTTATCTACAGCGTGGGACAGAAGTCCAATGCGGATATTGTCATCACCGAGATCGGCGGCACTGCCGGCGACATTGAGAGCCAGCCTTTCCTGGAAGCCATCCGCCAGGTGTCCCAGGAAGTGGGGAAGGAAAATTCCCTGTTTATCCACGTGACTCTGGTGCCCTATTTGAAGAGCTCCGGGGAGCACAAGTCCAAACCCACCCAGCACTCGGTGAAGGAATTGCAGTCCATGGGCATCAAGCCGGACATCATTGTGCTGCGTACCGATGAGCCCATTACCGACCAGAGCATTTTCCAGAAAATCGCCTTGTTCTGCAACGTGCAGCCGGACTGTGTCATTGAGAACTTGACCATTCCCGTGCTGTATGAAGCCCCCATCATGCTGGAGAAAAATCATTTTTCCGACATTGTCTGCCGGGAGCTGTGTTTGGACGTTCCGGAGCCGGATATGACGGAATGGCTGGAGATGGTGGAGAAGATCCGCAACCGGAAAAAGCTGGTGCGGATTGCCCTGGTCGGCAAGTATGTGAAGCTGCATGACGCATATCTATCCGTGATGGAAGCCCTGCGCCATGCGGGGTACGATTACAGTGCCCGGGTAGAGATCGACTGGGTGGATTCCGAGACCCTGACCGAAGAGAATATCGCTGCCCGGCTGGGCAATATCGATGGGATCATCATTCCCGGCGGATTTGGCAGCCGTGGCATTGAGGGCATGATCCTGGCGGCCAAGTATGCCCGGGAAAACAACGTGCCTTACCTGGGGATCTGCCTGGGCATGCAGATCGCCGTGATCGAGTTCTGCCGGAACGTGTGTGGCATTAAGGACGCCAATTCCGGTGAGTTTGACGAGTACGGCCTGAACAAGGTCATCGACTTTATGCCCGACCAGAATAAGAATATCAACAAGGGTGGCACCTTGCGTCTGGGAAGCTATCCCTGTAAGATTAAGCATGGCACCAAGATGATGGAGTGCTATGGGAAAGAGCTGATCCACGAGCGTCACCGTCACCGGTATGAGTTCAACAACGACTACCGGGAGACTGTGGAAGCCGCCGGCATGGTGGTCAGCGGTACTTCCCCGGATGGCCGCATTGTGGAAACCGTGGAAATCCCCCAGAACCGGTTCTTTGTGGCGGGGCAGTTCCACCCTGAATTCAAATCCCGTCCCAACCGGGCCCACCCCTTGTTCAAGGGCTTTATC
>DXXH01000023.1:18347-23903 GCA_019416395.1 Clostridiales bacterium | reverse complement strand
GGCTTTATCAACGCCGCGGTGGAATACCGGGAAAAGCGGGATAAGTGATCCCATAAGGAGCCTCAGGGCAAACAGAAAAAATACTTTCGAGAAAGGATCGGAGCATCATGAAATTAAACAGCAATTTCCAGAATCTGGAGCAGAGCTATTTGTTTGTGACCATCGCCAAGAAAGTTGCCGCCTATACCCAGCAACACCCGGACAACAAGATCATCAAAATGGGCATTGGCGACGTGACCCTGCCCTTGGCTCCGGCTGTGATCGACGCGATGCACAAAGCCGTTGACGAGCAGGCCCACAAGGAAACCTTCCACGGGTATTCCCCGGACAGCAACGGCTACGAGTTTTTGCGTCAGTCCATCGCCCTGTATTACAAGAGCTTTGGGGTGAATCTGGATCCCAGCGAGGTGTTTGTAGGGGACGGCGCCAAAAGCGATCTGGGTAACGTGATGGATCTGTTTGACGTGGATAACACCGTGCTGATCCCCGATCCGGTATACCCTGTGTATGTGGATACCAATATTATTTCCGGCCGGAAGATCGAGTATATTGACGCCAACGAGGAAAACGGCTTCCTGCCCCTGCCCAACGAGAACCAGAAGGTGGATATCATCTATATCTGCTCTCCCAATAACCCCACCGGGGCGGTGTACAACCGGGAACAGCTGAAGGCTTGGGTGGATTATGCACTGGACCAGAAAGCGGTTCTGCTGTACGACGCGGCGTACAAGAATTTCATCACCCAACCCAATCTGCCCCACAGTGTCTTTGAAATTCCCGGGGCGGAAAAGTGCGCCATCGAGTTCTGCTCTTTCTCCAAAACCGCCGGCTTTACTGGGGTGCGTTGCGGGTATACGGTGGTGCCTCACCAGCTGGTGGTGGACGGCGTGCAGGTTTCCAAGCTGTGGGAGCGGCGCCAGGGCTGCAAGTTCAACGGTGTCAGCTACGTGACCCAGCGGGGCGCCAGCGCAGTGTATACTCCCGAAGGCTATAAGCAGGCCATGGACACCATCGCCTATTACCAGAAAAATGCCCAGGTGATGATCGATGCCTTTACGAAAATGGGTATTTGGTTTACCGGCGGCACCAATTCCCCCTATATTTGGATGAAGTGCCCCAACGGTATGGGATCCTGGGAGTATTTCGATTATCTGCTGAACAATGCCGAGATTGTGGGAACACCCGGCGAAGGCTTCGGCAAGAACGGAGAAGGCTACTTCCGTCTGACCGCCTTTGGCGATGCGGAGAAGACCAAGGAAGCCATGGAGCGTATGCAGAAGCTGCATCAATAATCCATGGGGTGACCAAGGAGAAGTCGGTATGCTGGAACAGTTGAAAGAACAGGTTTACCGGGCCAATATGCTGCTGCCAGAGCACCATTTGGTGACATTCACCTGGGGCAACGTCAGCGGGATTGACCGGGAGACGGGCATTATGGCCATCAAACCCAGCGGCGTGGAGTACGAAAAACTTTCTCCCCAAGACATGGTGCTGGTGGACGTTAATACCGGGAAAAAGGTGGAAGGAGACTGGAACCCTTCTTCCGATACGGACACCCATTGTGAGCTGTCCCGGTGTTTTCCCAAGATTGGCGGGGTCGTCCACACCCACAGCCGCTGGGCCACCATATTCAGCCAAATGGGCAAAGGAGTACCGCCGCTGGGGACCACCCATGGGGATTATTTCTATGGGGAAATCCCATGCACCCGGAAAATGACCCCTGAGGAAATCGCCGGGGAGTATGAACTGGAAACAGGAAAAGTCATTGTGGAGACGTTCCAGGGAAAGAGCCCAGAGGATATTCCGGCGGTGCTGGTGCACAGCCATGGTCCCTTCACCTGGGGGACGGACGCCTACAATGCGGTGCACAATGCGGTGGTGTTGGAGGAGATTTCCTTTATGGCCTGGCATGCTTTGATGATGGATCCCACTCTGCCTGCCATGCAGCAGGAGTTGCTGGATAAGCATTATCTGCGCAAACACGGGGCCAACGCCTATTACGGGCAAGGAAAATAAGGTGATGAAACGGGTACGCCTGGTGCGTGCCCGTTTTTTTGTGGGCATACGGAGAAAAAGTGACAGTTTTTCGAGAGGCGCTTTAACGTGCGAAAACAGGTTCTGAAAATTTGCGCCCAAGCCATCAAACAATCGGTCTGGGAAACTGAGGAACCGCTGGGGGTGAAATTTGCTTAGGGGTTAGGTGGGGAAGAAGGGTGCCTTTCTGCCTGTTCTATGACGGAACCCCTATTTTTGCCAGGCGATGGGCTGCGTAGAAGGCAGTGGGTATCTTTCCTGCCAGGTGGAGGGGGATTCCCGGGACGGCCTATTGGAAAATTGGATATTCATCAGGGAAAGGGCAGTCAAATGAGCTGTCCTTTTTTTGTGCGCCACAGGCAAGGTGTATAGGCTGGATCTGAGAAAGCAATCCCATTTTGATTTACAAAAAGAGTTGTAAGGAAATTGAAAGGAATACCTCTTGACGCACAATACTATGTAATGTATAGTATAAGTGATAACAGAGGAAAGGAGCGAGGAGATGGACGCCCAACTGAAAAAAGGTCTTTTGGAAGTGTGCGTACTGGTAGCGTTACAAGCCAAGGACTCTTACGGGTATCAGATTATCAAAGATGTGTCACCCATTGTGGAGATTTCCGAATCCACGCTGTATCCCATATTAAAACGGCTGGAGACAGGGGGAATGGTGACCACCTATTCCATGGAGCATAACAGTCGGTTACGGAAATATTACCGCCTGACCCCAGCGGGCAGGCAGCGAATCCGGGATTTTCTGGTGGAATGGCAGGACGTCATGAAGGCCTACCGGTATATCGCTGCCTCACAGGAGAATGGAAGCGCCAACGAAAATGGGAGAAAGGAAGAGAAGCCATGACAAAACAGATGTTTTTAAATCAGCTGGCAGGAGAACTGCACCGTATGCCCCAGGAGGAGCGTTTCCGCACATTAAGCTATTATGACGAACTGGTGGACGACCGTATAGAGGACGGTCAAAGCGAGGAAGAGGCGGTGGCGAGCCTGGGAGACCCAGGACAGGTAGCCCGGGAGATTTTGGGCGAGGAGGAAGCTTCCGTTTCCACAAAGACAGGGCGGAAGGTTTGGCTGATTGTGCTGCTGGTATTGGGATTTCCTCTGTGGGGAAGTTTGCTTCTGGCAGGGATTTGCCTGCTTTTGTCCATATACCTTCTTTTGTTTGTCCCCACACTGGTGCTGGGGGCACTGGCTTTGGGTTTTTTGGCCGCCGCTGTAATAGGAGTGCTGGGAACGCCCTTCCTTATTTTTGACCAGGGGATTTTTGCCGGAGGATTGCCAGCCGGGGTGTTCCAATTGGGGCTTTCCGTGGCACTGTTGGGCCTCAGTGTCCTGTCGGCGGTGGGGCTGTATTTTACGGTAAAAGGTACCATGAAAGTAAGTAAATCCCTTTGGCGGTGGCTTGGACGCAGTTTTAAAAAAGAGGGGAGAGTAGCATTATGAAACAGCGAAAAACAACCATAAAACTGCTGGCTGTTATCGGGTGTATCCTGCTGGGAAGCGGAGTACTGCTGGCAGGTGCAGGTTTTGTGGGAATGGGATTTTCCTTAAACGCTTTCACACACCCAAAAGGCGGAAAGGTAGTTCAAGAGACTATCGGTTATGGAACGATCCCCCAAAAAATCGACGTAAATTTCTCTATGGGCAATGTGATAATCCAAGGGGATAAAACTTTGGACGAAGTGGAGGTGAAAGCCTCTTCCAACGTGTATGAGATATACATGGAATTTGGTACCCTGGTGGTAAAAGCCAATGATTCTTTTATGGGAGATAATTTTGGTGCCTGGAAGTGGTATCAGCTATTAAATCTTTATCCCAGCGGAAATTACGATGTTACCATTTCTCTGCCCCAAGCATCACTGGAAAGTGTAATGGCATATAGCCACCTTGGCAGTGTAGAGGTTTCCAATCTTCAGGTCAAAAACCTGTCGGCAACAGCTTCCAGTGGGAATATCGCAGTGACCGATGTTTCCCAATCGGACAGCATGAAACTTTCCACATCCATGGGTACGGTGCATTTGGAAAACTGTGCTGGTGGGGATTTGACCCTGTACAATGACATGGGGAATATGGCAATGGAGGATTGCCAATTTGAGACAGGAGAACTGGTGGGAAGCTCCGGCACGATTCAGATGTGGGATTCCACCTGGGAGACTTTGACGGTGGAAAACGATCTTGGTGACTGCTTGCTGGAAAATATCACTGCCAACGAAACCGTGACTTGTACTACCAGCATGGGAAATGTGGAATTGACAAAACTGTCCTCTCCCAAAATCCATTTGGAAGCGGATTCCGGCAACGTGAGTGGTTCTATTTTGGGAAAACAAGAGGAATATCGGATTTCCCAGGAGACGGATATGGGGGATTCCAACCTGAAAGACCAGCTCAACGGCATTTACACTCTGGAAGTGGCTACAGACATGGGGAATATCCATCTGGAGTTTACTCAGTAAAGCACGAAAAGGACGCTGGAAACTGTCAGTAACATTAAGAAAGGAACGCGCAGCCTGGTAAAAAGCCGCGCGTTCCTTTTTTGCCGTGAAGTTCAGCTGATGAGAGCTGGTTATTCGGCAATCTTATCCCTGTCCCGGAAGATCAAAGTGATGCACCACAGGGCGGCAATACCCACCAGGGTGTAGATGATCCGGGCTACAATGGAGGCCTGACCACCACAGATCCAAGCCACCAGGTCAAAACGGAAAATACCAACCAGCCCCCAGTTGATGCCGCCGATGACGACCAGGGCCAGCGCGATCCTGTCTAAGATACTCATGTTAGACTTCCCCTTTTGTGTAGATTTCCCGGCACGTTGTCCGGGTTGGGTCTCAAGGCTAGTGTGGGCGGTTTTCCCTCATTTATGCGCCCTGCCTTCCTCTTCCTTGGAATGTTTTTCCGATTTTGAAAAAAGTTCTCGAAATCCAACCACCAGCAGAAACACGCCAAAGACTCTGCGCAGTGTGCCCACTTCCAGATAAGCGGCCAGGAAAGCGCCGCCCACACAGGCAGGAACCCCTGTGAGAACGCACCATAAGACCGCTTTCTTCTCCACCAGCCCATGCCGGATATGGCCCCACAAAGCGGGCAAGGCACAGCTGACAAAGTACAACAGGTTAATGCCCCCGGCTTGGAATTGGCCCATACCCTGGACCATCGTCAGCCAGAGAAGCAGCAAGGTGCCGCCACCCACGCCGAAACCGGATAGGATTCCTGTGGCCGCCCCGGCCAGCAGGGATAATAGCCAGCTCACAAGGCAAGCACCGCCCGTACTCCGCCATAGAGGATCAGCAGGCCAAATGCCCGGCGGAGAAAGGTCATGGATACCCGCCGGAATAATTTTCCGGAAAGCAGGCCGCCCAGCGCACCGCCGATCAAATATGGCCAGGCGCCGGTGAAATCCAAGCCGCCCTTAAACCAATAGATCCCTGCCGACACCAGCGACAGGGGCAGGATCACCGCTACGGAAGTGGCGAAGGCTTTCCGCTGGGGCAGCTTCGTCCACTGGGTCAGTAA
>DXXH01000023.1:0-18337 GCA_019416395.1 Clostridiales bacterium | reverse complement strand
GTACTAGAAACAACCCGCCCCCTGAGCCGAACAGCCCGTTGGCCAATCCTGCCAGACTTCCGGTGAGCGCGTATTTCCACTTCAAAGCGCCGTCTCCTTTCTCCATTGAAAATCCTGTGAAAATCAGTGTTTCCTGAAGAAACTGATTTATACGTGGGATTGTCCCCCAGTAGGGCTTTGAAAATCAAAGTTTCATTGTATGAATGGGTCAGTTTTTTTCCATACTGAGTCTAGAAGGAAGGAGACGTGTTTTCCACCATGAGAAAAAAAGTTTATGGAATTTTCGTCGTGCTTATGTTGCTTTTGTGCGCGGCTTGTGTGTCCATTATCCGGGTGTCCCACGGAGAAGAATATGTGGCGGCAGCCACATCCCAGAGCTTGTACCGGTTAGATGTGGCCCAGGCCCGGGGCACCATCTACGATTGCGATTTAAATCCCCTGGTGGGTGGGGAAATGAAATATGTGGCGGCGGTGGCGCCTACCATTGAGGCCATTGGCGCTTTGGAAACCGCCACAGACGGGCTGTACCGGGACAGACTGGCTTTAGCTTTAAAAAACGGACGCCCCTTTCAGCTGACCTTGGAAAAACCGGTAGATGACCCCCGGATCGACGTATTCCAGGTGCCGGAGCGCTATACGGAAGACCAGTTGGCGCCTCACGTGATCGGCTACCTGGATAGTTTGGGGAATGGGGCTTCTGGCATAGAATTGGCCATGGACGATGCGCTTCGCCAGTATGCGGGAGAAATTTCCGTCACCTACCAGGTGGACGCTGTAGGCAGAGCCATTGCCGGAGAAGAGCGCCAAGTGGTGAACACCATGGGGGATACCCGGGGGGGAGTGGTTCTCACTTTGGATAGCCAGTTGCAGCGGCTTGTCCAGGACGCCGCCCAGAATCTGGATCAAGGGGCGGTGGTGGTCACCGAAGTTCCCAATTGTGAAATCCGGGCGTTGGCCAGCGTGCCGGATTTTTCACCTTTGGACTTGGGAGACGCCGCTGAGCAAGAGGATTCCCCGTTGATCAACCGTGGATTTTCCGGATATGCCCCAGGCTCGGTGTTTAAGTTGGTGACAGCCGCCGTGCTTTTAGAAGAAGGCCTGGGGGATACGACCTTTACCTGTGTGGGGTCCTTAAACGCCGGCGGCCTGCAGTTTCACTGTATCAACAACACGGCTCACGGAGAACTGGATTTGCAGGGGGCCTTGGAAAAATCCTGCAACTGCTATTTCATCAACGCCGCCCGGGTCCTGGGCGGGCAGAAGGTGTTGTCCATGGCGTATAACCTGGGGTTTGGCCAGGCCCAGGAATTTGGCAGAGGGCTGTGGACTTCCGCTGGGGATCTGCCCACCTTGGAAGAATTGTCCAATTCCCGGGCCCTGGCCAATTTTTCCTTTGGCCAGGGAAACCTGACCACCACACCCCTGCAGCTTTGCGCCATGATGAACACCATTGCCAGCGGTGGGGCTTACACGTCCCCCAAGTTGGTGGAAGGGCTGGTGGACGAAACCCTGGAAGTGACCCAGCTGGATTCCTCGGCGGACAAAAGCATGCGGGTGATGAAAGCCTCTACCGCTAAAACGCTGCAGCAGGCGTTGATTGCTACCGCCCAGGAAGGCACTGCCCGTCCTGGAGCACCGGCGGAAGGAGTGGTGGGCATTAAAACAGGCACCGCGCAAACCGGCGTTTTTGAAGGAGACGAGGAGCTGCTTCATTTTTGGTACTGTGGATTTGTCTGTGACGACACAGGCCCCCGGTATTGCGTTACCGTGCTGAAGGAATCCGCCACGGAAGACGGGGGAATCACCGCCCAGGTGTTCCAAAAAGTGGCTCAGGGACTGCTGATTTCTTTGAAAGAAGGGAATTGACAGAACCTGTTTCAACGGCTATAATGTAACTAAATTTAGTTGCAACATGGATATGCGCAAGGAGAAGATGCTTTCTGACTTCCATTCAGAGAGGCGGCCGGCAGGTGGAAGGCCGTTTGGAAAGAGAGGGCAGGCCGCTCCCGTTCTTTCTGTGAAACATGCAGATGTGGCGCTTGCCGCGAAGAGCGGCACGGATTCCCCCGTTACCGGGAAAGAAAGCGGCGGACGTTTTGTCCGCAATTTGGGTGGTACCACGGGCTTTTCCGTCCCATTGTTTGGGGTGGAAAAGCCTTATCTTTTTATCCGGGCCTTTTGCACTTGATGAAGCTGGGCAGCGGGAAACAACTTGAGAAACTGGAAAAGAAGGTTGGGAAAATGGATACATCGTATTGCGTGGAACAAGTAAAATCCCTTTGCGCTATCGACAGCCCTTCGGGCTTTACGGAGCGGGCGGCGGATTATTTGATGGCAGAGTTGGGCCGGCTGGGTTATGCTCCCCAAAAGACCCGGAAGGGCGGGGTTACCGTCTGCCTGGGGGGTGAAGGCCATGGCCTGCTGCTCATGGCTCATGTGGATACCCTGGGCGGAGTGGTCCAGTCCATCAAGGGTAACGGACGGCTGGTGCTTTCCCCGGTAGGCGGGTTGCAGCCGGAAAACTGTGAGACGGAAAATTGCCGCATCTACACCCGGTTTGACGGAGTGTACACCGGGTGCTTGCAGCTCAATGACGCCTCTGTTCACGTGAATGGGGAATACGGTGGAAAAAACCGGAAGTTCCCGGGTATGGAAGTGGTCATCGACCAGCCGGTGAAAACCGCTGAGGAAACAAGAGCCTTGGGCATTTGCGAAGGAGATTTTGTCTGCTTCGATCCCCGCACTGTGGTGACGGAATCGGGGTACATCAAGAGCCGGTTCCTGGACGATAAGCTCAGCGCCGCCATTTTGTTGGCCTACGCCAAGGAGCTGAAAGACCAGGGTGTCACCCCCAAGCGGAAAGTATATCTCCACTTTACCGTGTACGAGGAAGTGGGCCACGGGGCGGCTGCGTCCGTGCCGGAAGATGTGGAAGAGCTGATCAGCGTGGATATGGGCTGTGTGGGTGAAGGCCTGCGCTGCACCGAACGGGAAGTGTCCATCTGTGCCAAAGATTCCGGCGGGCCTTACGACTATACAGTGACCACGGCGCTGGTGGAAGCGGCCAAAGCAGCCGGAGCCGCCTACGCAGTGGACGTGTATCCACACTATGGCAGCGATGCGGAAGCGGCTTTGCGGGCAGGATATGACGTGCGCCACGGATTGATCGGCGCCGGCGTGTACGC
Source organism: Clostridiales bacterium (assembly GCA_019416395.1). GTDB lineage: Bacteria > Bacillota > Clostridia > Oscillospirales > Acutalibacteraceae > Acutalibacter. Next base: position 15,152 of record DXXH01000023.1, on the reverse strand, counting down.
TTCCCATGGGTATGAGCGTTCCCACGTGGAAGGTGCGGAAAACACCTTAAAGCTTTTGTGGCAATACACCACCCTTTAAAACAAAAAAGATAGGGGAAAATCCCCATGAAAAAGAGAGGATAATCAATATGCAATGGACAGGGTTAAACGAACTGAGAGAAAAATACCTGGAGTTTTTTGAATCCAAAGAGCATTTGCGGCTGCCCAGCTTTTCGCTGATCCCCCAGGGGGATAACAGCCTGCTGCTGATCAACTCCGGCATGGCACCCATGAAGAAGTATTTCACTGGGGAAGTCACTCCCCCCCGGCGGCGTGTGACCACCTGCCAAAAGTGCATCCGCACTGGCGACATTGAAAACGTGGGCTATACCGACCGTCACGGCACCTATTTTGAGATGCTGGGCAATTTCTCCTTTGGCGATTATTTCAAGCGGGAAGCCATTTCCTTTGCTTGGGAGTTCTTCACCAAGGTGCTGGAGATGCCCAAAGAGAAGCTGTACATTTCCGTGTATGAAAATGACGACGAGGCCTGGAATATCTGGACCAAGGAGATCGGTGTGGAAGAGAGCCACATGAAGCGCCTGGGCAAAGAGGACAATTTCTGGGAGCACGGCTCCGGTCCTTGCGGCCCCTGCTCGGAGATCTACTTCGACCGTGGGGAAAAGCATGGCTGCGGCAAGCCCACTTGCGGTGTTGGATGCGATTGTGACCGGTTTGTGGAAGTGTGGAACCTGGTGTTCTCCCAGTTCAACAACGATGGCCAGGGCAACTATACCGAGCTAGTGCAGAAGAATATCGATACCGGCATGGGCCTGGAGCGGTTGGCCTGCGTTATGCAGGACGTGGACAACCTGTTCCTGGTGGATACCGTGCAGAACATTATGAAGAAGATCTGTGAGATTGCCGGGGTCCACTACGGTGATGACGCCAAGAAGGACGTTTCCCTGCGGGTGATCACCGACCATATCCGTTCCACCGTGTTCATGATCGGCGACGGTGTGCTGCCTTCCAACGAGGGCCGGGGATATGTGCTTCGCCGGTTGCTGCGCCGGGCTTCCCGTCACGGCAAGCTTTTAGGGATCCAGGGTGCGTTTCTCCAGGACGTGGTGGACACCGTGATCCAGGAGAACGAAAGCGCTTATCCCGAGCTGGTGGAGAAGCGTGAAACGATCAAGAAGATTGTGGCCTTTGAAGAGGAGAGCTTCTCCAAGACCATCGACCAGGGCCTGACCCTGCTCAACGCCTTGATCGACAAAGCGGATTCCAAGGTGTTTTCCGGAGAGCATGCCTTTACGCTGAACGATACCTATGGATTCCCCCTGGATCTGACCAAGGAGATCCTGGCAGAGCGGGGCATGGAAGTGGACGAGCAGCGGTTCCGCCAGCTGATGCAGGAGCAGCGGGAGCGTGCCCGGAATGCCCGGAAAGACGCCGGTGCCGACGCTTGGAAGGGAGAGAACACCGCCGCGGCTGGCCTGGAACCTACCGTGTTTACTGGCTATGAAACCATGGAAAGCAACGGCAAGGTGATTGCCATTATCCAAGGCGGCCAGCGGGTGGAATCTGCTCCTGAAGGTTCCGAAGTGTCCGTGGTGTTGGATCAGACGCCATTCTATGGAGAAGGCGGCGGCCAGGTTGGCGACAGCGGCATGCTGGAAGCGGAAGGCGTTTCTGTAGACGTGATCGACACCACCAAGCATGAGGGGGTATACCTGCACCGTGCTGTGGTCAGCGAGGGCACCTTGAACGTGGGGGATTCTCTGAAGGCCAAGGTGGACGATCTGCGGCGGAGCTCCATTATGCGCAATCACACCGCTGCCCACCTGCTTCAGGCGGCGCTGCGGAAGGTGCTGGGCAACCACGTGGAGCAGGCCGGACAGCTTGTTAACGAGTACCATGTGCGGTTTGACTTCACCCATTTCTCCGCCTTAACTCCCGAAGAGTTGGCTCAGGTAGAACTGCTGGTCAACCAGGAGATCCTGAAAGGCGTGCCGGTTTCCATGGTGGAAATGCCCATCGAGGAAGCCCGGCAGAGCGGCGCTATGGCTTTGTTTGGCGAAAAGTATGGAGACGTGGTCCGGGTAGTGTCGGTAGAAGACGGCTTCTCCAAGGAATTCTGCGGCGGTACCCATATGGACAATACCGCTCGGTTGGGGCTGTTTAAGATCGTTTCCGAATCTTCGGTAGCTTCCGGTGTGCGTCGTATTGAAGGCGTTACCGGCACCGGCGTATTGGAGATGCTGGGCACCCAGGCGGCTACGCTGCGGGAAACTGCCCAGGCGATGAAAGTGGCCAATCCCATGGAGCTGCCCATGCATGCCCGGCAGATGATGGCGGAAGCCAAGGAAAAGGACAAGGAAATCGACGCTCTGAACTCCAAGCTGGCTTCCAACCGGTTAGAAGGCGTGTTCCAGAATGCCCAGGAAGTGGAAGGCGTAAAAGTGGTGTATGCTCTGCTTTCCGGTACCGGTGGGGACGCTCTGCGGGCTTTGTGCGACAAGGCTAAGGAGCGGCCGGAAGCCATTGTGGCTGTGTTTGCCGGCGTGAGCGACGGCAAGGCCACTCTGGCGGCAGTGTGCAGCAAGCCCGCTCAGGAAAAGGGCTTGAAGGCCGGAGTGTTGGTGAAAGAAGTGGCCCAGCTTTGCGGCGGCAACGGTGGCGGGCGTCCCGATTTCGCCATGGCTGGCGCCAAAGACCAATCCAAGTTGGACGATGCTCTTGCCGCTGTACCGGAGCTGGTGAAAAAACAGATCGGCTAAGGGTTGTTTGAATCCGCCCGTGTGTTCCAGGCAAGGGTGGAAATCAGATTTTATACAATTTTCAGAAAGGAGTATTTTTATGACTGACTGCATTTTTTGTAAAATTGCTCTGGGGCAGATCCCTTCCAAGATCGCCTATGAGGACGACGATGTGATCGCTTTTTACGACCAGGATCCCCAGGCCCCTGTGCACGTGTTGGTGATCCCCAAGGAGCATATCAGCTCTGCAATGGAGATCACTCCGGAGAACAGCGGGCTGGTAGCCAAGGTTTTTGAGGCGATTCCTAAGATTGCTAAGGATCTGGGCTTGGAAAATGGTTTCCGGGTGGTCAATAACTGTGGCAAGGACGGCATGCAGACGGTGCAGCATCTTCATTTCCACTTGCTGGGAAAACGCAAAATGGGCTGGCCGCCTTTCCCGCCGGAAGCGTAATGTGAAAAAGAGCGCCCGGGATTTTAGCACAGCACGAGCGAAGCGAGCTGCCCTAGGCGCGAATTAAAAGCCCAGGCACTGTGTGCGGACGTGAGCTAACGTCCAGAACAGCATGAGCGAAGCGAGCTGCCCCAGGCGCGAATTAAAAACCCAGGCACTGGGCGCGGACGTGAGCTAACGTCCAGAGCAGCACGAGCGAAGCGAGCTGCCCTAGGCGCGAATTAAAAACCCAGGCACTGGGCGCGGACGCGAGCTAACGTCCAGAACAGCACGAGCGAAGCGGGCTGCCCTAGGTGCGAATTAAAAACCCAGGCACTGGGCGCGGACGCGAGCTAACGTCCAGCACAGCACGAGCAAAGCGAGCTGCCCTAGGCGCGAATTGAGAACCCAGGCACTGGGCGGAATGGAGGAAAGAATTATGGGAGAAGTGTATAAGATGAAGATCGCGGGGTGTGAGCGGGAACTTCCCATCTGCCCCATCGACGAACATATGGATATTGCTGGATTTGTCATGTTCAGCGACGTGGAAATCACGGAGAAAACAGCGCAGGCATTGATGGAAAAATGCCCCGAGCATGACGTGATTGTGACGGCCGAATCCAAGGGGATTCCTCTGGCGTATGAAATGGCCCGTATCGGCTGCCGGAATTATGTGGTGGCCCGGAAAGGCGTAAAAGCCTATATGGAGGATCCCATTCATGTGGAAGTGAAATCCATTACCACCGATCATGTACAGAAGCTGTATCTTTCCAAAGCGGATTGCGAAAACCTGAAAGGAAAGCGCATCTTGATAGTGGACGACGTGATTTCTACTGGTGAATCGTTGGCAGCTATGGAAGAACTGCTGCATGCCATTGGCGGCAAGGTAGTGGGGAAAGCCTGCGTGTTGGCGGAAGGCGATGCAAAGGACCGGACGGACATCATCTATCTGGAGCCCCTGCCTCTGTTTTTTAAGTAAGCGGTGGTAAGGCCTTTTGCCCTGCTGGGATTTTCCGCTTATGCGGCTCTGGTGTTGTGCGCAGCGCTGGGACCTGGAACTGCTCAGGTCCTGGCTTTGCTGTGCCTGGGTGGAGCCTGTGCAATGGCTTTGGGCCGTGTTCTGTGGAACGTGATTTCGGGATTGAAAAAATACCGTTCGATGAAAGAGCTTTTGGGAGCTTCCCCGAAGGCTCTTTCTGTTTCCCGGGGCTTGTTCTGGGCAGCTCTGGCTTTGTCCGTGGCGGGAGTGTTTTGCAGCATGTGGGTTTTGGGATGGCAGAAACTGGACCCTCTTCAAAGCCTAGCAGGGGAGCGGCTTCAAATACGGGGCCAAGTGCTGGAATATCCTGAGGAACGATACCACCGGTATTATTATAAAATCCGGGTGGAAGGCCTGGGGCCGGAAGAAGGGGAAATTCAGGAAACAGAACCATTTGTTCTGCGGATGTCGGCTTCTCTGCCGTTGGCCTGCCAACCCTATGACCGGGTAGAATGCGCCGTCACCTTTTATGCGTTCGATTCCGGTGGCGGGCTGTACTCCACACTGAATTCCCGGTTGGCCGATGGTTATCAAGCAGGGGGTTACCTGTCTCAATACGAAGGAATCGTGGTAGAGGAAACAGAGACCTTGTCCCCAGGAGAACTTCTGGTGCAGGTACGGTATCAAATAGGCAGGGAGCTGGATCGTTTGCTGCCCCGGCAGGAATCCGGGTTGATGAAAGCCATGGTGCTGGGAGATAGCAGCGGGATTTCAGAAGAGGATCTCAGCCAATTCCGGCAGCTGGGAGTGTCCCATATCCTGGTGGTGTCCGGATTGCATATGACGGTATTGGCGGGATTCCTGCAATTGTTCCTCAAGCGTTTTCCCATTCGGAAAGCGGTAGGGAACTTTCTCACGGGAATTTTCCTGTTCCTATTTTTGTTGCTTTCCGGATTCCAGCCTTCCGCAAGCCGGGGCGCCGTGATGTATGGAGTGCTCCTTCTGGCGGATTCCTTTGGGCGCAGGTCAGACGGCCTGAATTCCCTGGGACTGGCTGTATTGGTGGTGTGTGCCGGGAACCCCTTTGCTGGTGGGGATTTGGGGTTTGCCTTGTCTGTGACAGCCACCTTGGGGATTGTATTGCTTTACCGCCCTTTGTATCACTTTTTCCTGGGGGAACGGCTTACGGGTTTGGGAAGAAAGTTGTGGAAGTCGGTGGCCTCTTCACTGGGAGCTACCGCTTCCGCTTTGCTGGGTACTTTTCCCGTACAGTTGGGAGTATTCGGCGGGTTTCCCCTGTTGCTGCCCTTGGCCAATTTTCTGATGATCTTCCCGGGAACAGCCCTTGTGTACCTGTCTTTTTGCGGGGCTTTTCTCACCCTGCTCCCCTCCACGGCTCCGCTGGCGGCGCCTTTTGTGTGGCTGGGTGGTTGGAGTGCCCGGCTGTTGTTGTGGATTGCCCAATTTCTCTCCCAATGGAAGGGGATGTTCCTGCCGCTGACCAATGGAATCGGGCTGACGGTTACGGTTGGTTTGCTGTTCCTGTTGATGGTTGGTGGGCTTGTGGGGAAAGACCGGCCTTTACGGGCGGTCATCGCCGGGTGCATGGCGGTTTTGGTGTTGTTCGGTGGAACGCTACAGGGGTGGCTTGACCAGGACAAAGGGGTGTTTGTTGTTCCCTATGAGGAAGGCGCTTCCTGCGTGGTGCTGGTGCAAAACGGCAAAGCGGCGGTGTTGTCCATTGGCGGGTTTCAGACGGGAGCTGTCAGTCAAATCCTTCAGCGTCACGCGGTGAGAGAGGTGGAAACCCTGTGTTTGCCCGCAGGGGATTCGGACGCCCGCGAGGGAGCGGTTCAGGTTTTGGAAGAATATGGGGTGGAGACGCTGGTGCTGCCGGAAGACGCCTATGTGGGCCGGGATTTGGAGTTAGCCGGCCAAGGAGCGGACTGGTCTTTTCTTTCGGCGGGAGAAAGTTTCCCGGTTTTGGGAGAGATCACCGCCCAGATTCTGCCCCGTTGGGAAGGGTTGCGGCTGACCGTGAATGGAGTGGACGTGGTGGTGGAATGGAATGCGGCGGATCGTCAAAGCTGCCAGGTGCTGTTCACCAACCAGGACCAGACCCGGGTAAATTCTTCGTTGTCTGTTTGGCAGACCGATGCTATAATAGGAGAAAACGGTCAGGGGTGGACCTTTTCCCAAGAAGGGGAAGGCCTGATCCTGCCGGTGGAAGATGGCAGCCTGGCGGTGGAGATCGCCCCGTCAGGGAAAGTGACAGCGAGGAGGGAAAGCTGATGCCTACCGTTGACGAAAGCGGGCTGAAAAAGCGAATGGCTTCCGGAGAATTGGGAGGTTTGTTCGTGGTGGCCGGAGAGGAAAAATATCTGGTGAAGCGGCTGGCACAGCAACTCATTAAGCGGGCGGCTGGGGAAACATTTCCAGAGTTTAACAATCAGGCCTTTAGCGACGAGTCCTCGCTGGACAGCGTGGGAGACGCCGCTCAGGCTCTTCCTTTTTTTGCCGACCGGAAGTGCGTCAGCGTGGCGGATTACGACGTGGAGACGAAGAATTCCCAGGATCTGGACAAGTTATACGAACTGTGGGAGCTTTCCCCGGAAAGCACCACCCTGGTGTTCTGGTATCCCACGCTGGATTTTGACGGGAAGAAGTCCTCAAAGTGGAAAAAGTTTCTAAAGCAGGCGGAAGAACAGGGCACAGTGGTGTTCTGTGAACGAAGAAGCCAGTCAGAACTGTTGCGGTTCCTTTCCCGGGAAGCGGAAAAAGCGGGCTGTGTCCTGTCCCGGCAAAATGGGCAAAAGCTGTTGGAGTATGCGGGCCTGGATCTGACCGCCTTGGGCAATGAGATGGACAAGCTTTGTGCCTATGCATTGGGCCAGGGTGAAGTGGAGATCACCGGGCAGATGATCGAGGAGCTGGTGGCGAAGTCCATGGAGACCACGGTGTTCCTGCTGGCCAAGGCCCTGGTGGCTGGAAATTACGAAACAGCTTATGGTTTGCTGGACGTTCTCTTTTACCAGCGGGAAGACCCGGTTGCCATTTTAGGGGCGCTGGGGGCCTCCTATCTGGATATGTACCGGGTGCGGGTTGCTCAGGAGAGTGGATATACCTACGAAGATGCTGCCCAATATGGGGATTACAAGGGCAAAGATTTCCGGTTGCGCAATGCCCAACGCAACAGCAAAGGGGTGTCTAACCAGGTGGTCCGGGAGAGCCTTCACCTGCTTTTGGAAGCGGATTTGGCCTTGAAGGGGTCCAAGCTGGACCAGCGGATCATTTTGGACGAGTTGGTGGCAAAGCTGCTGCTGGCCGCCAAGGGGGAACGGGTATGATCCGGATAAAAGAAGCTATTGTGGTGGAAGGAAAATACGACAAGATCAAGCTTTCCTCGCTGGTAGACGGTGTTATTATAGATGTAGGGGGCTTTGGCGTTTTTAAAGACCGGGAAAAAATCCAGTATCTCCGGACCCTGGCGGAAAAGCGGGGATTGATCGTTCTGACCGACAGCGACGGGGCGGGATTTTTGATTCGGCACAAGCTTTCATCCTGCATTCCGCCCCAACAGTTGAAGCATGCCTATATTCCCGATATTTTTGGGAAAGAGAAGCGGAAGACGGCTCCTTCCAAAGAGGGAAAGCTGGGTGTGGAAGGCATGGAGCTTTCCGTGTTGCGGCAGGCGTTGGAGCGGGCCGGAGCTACGGTGGAGGACGCTTCCGGAAGCGGGGATTCCCAGTCTCAGGAGGGTCAACCCATTACCAAAGGAGATCTGTTCCAGTGGGGCCTGGCGGGGGGCAATGACAGTGCTGCTCGCCGGAAGGAATTGCAGCAAAAGCTGGGACTGCCGGAACGGCTTTCCGCCAATGGTCTTTTGCAGGCGCTGAATACCCTGTACAGCAGGGAAGAGTTGCGCTCTTTTCTGGAAAAGGAGGAACTGTAATCATGGACCGTACCAAGGAAGCCGTACAGCGCGCCCAATTCCATTCCAAGGGCAGGTGGTATTTGGCGGAGGAAGTGGACACGTTTCTGGAGGAACTTTCTGTGCGCCTGGAGGAGGACGGACGGGAGAAAGATGAGCTGGAGAGGGAAACCCAAAAGCTTCGGGAAACCAACGCTACGTTGGAACAGGAGCTGAGCGCAGTCCGGGAAACCCTGGAACGCCGGCGGGAGCAGTCGGAAGAAGAACGCCAACGCCGGGTCTGCCGGGAGCTGGAACAGGAGAGGGACGGGTTGATTGAGGATATCAAGGCCCTGCGGCGATTTCGGGATAATTTTCAGCAGGCCATCTCCCAGGACGCGGAGCGTTTGATCCAGCAAATGGGGGAACTGGTGTCCCAAAAACTGTTGTAAGCGGAAAACGATGGAAACCAGATTGGAAACAAAACGGCTGTTATTGCGCAGGGCCCGGCTGGCAGACGCAGAAGCGTATCTGAAAATCCGAAACAGCGAGTTTGTGTTGCGCTATAATGCCATGGAGCCTGTTTCCCCCAAGGAAGTGTTGGATCAATTGGCAGAGGACCGGGAATCAGACCGGGCCTTCTACTTGGAAGAGCGGAGCGGGAAGCGGCTGATCGGCGGTGTGTGGCTGGCAGAAGATTCCCTGCGCCGTGGGATCTCCGCCCTGTCCCTGGAATACTTTCTGGGTGAGGAATTCGCCGGGCAGGGACTGATGACGGAAGCTTTGGAAGCGGTGGTCCGGTACGGGTTTTCCCAGTGGGAAGTGGAATTGCTCTCCGCACGGGTGTTCCGGGAAAATACGGGTTCCCGTCGTGTGCTGGAAAAACTGGGTTTCACCCGGGAAGGGATCTTGCGTCAGGCGGTGAAAGGGTACCGGGGGATCGTTCACGACGACATGGTGTTTTCTTTACTGCGGGAACAATATATCCGGCAGCAGCAAGGGGAATGAGATTTGACAGAAGGGGGGAAACTCATGGAACTGGAACGGGAATTGGAGTTGGAGCAAAAACGGCGCCGGATAGACGAGTTTCTGGATTTATACAAACAGCTGGAAGACGAGCTGGAAGATAAATACCGGAATGCCCGGCGGCACTATTCCAGTGTGGTATTCGAGTTTATCAAAGATTATGAGAGCGCTCCTGTGCGGGATAAATTGGAAGTCTGCCGGGAGATCCGCAATCTGCTGACGCACAGCGCCAATCTGGACGGGGAACCCATTGTGGAACCTTCCGGACCGGTGGTGGAAGCCATGCGGGAGGTGCTGGAGTTTGTGAGGCGTCCTGCTTTGGCCATTGAATTCGCCACCAAAGGGGAACAGGTGATGAAAGCCCATATGCATCAAAAGGTGTTGCGGCTGATGGAGGTTATGGACAAAAACGGCTATTCCCATATTCCCGTAATGCGCGACGGGGAATTTTGTGGCGTATTCAGTGTGGGCACTGTATTCCAGTATGTTCTCCGCAGCGGGGGAAAAGGAATCAATCCGGATACCACCGTGGCGGATCTGGGGAAGCATTTGGACGTGGCCGCCCATATGGAGAATTACAAATTTGTATCCCGGGACGCCACATACATAGCAGTGCGCCAGATTTTTGAACGGGTGCGGGGGAAAAACAAGCGGGTTTCTGTGATTTTTATCACGGAACATGGCTGTCCTGGGGAACCTCTTTTGGGTATGCTTACCCCTTGGGACGTTTTGGGAGAACCGGAAAATTCCTGATGTTTTGGGAAAAGGAGTTTGTAAATCCGTGCAGCCCTTTTCTGGTTCAGGCCAGGTGCTGGCCTGTGAAACAGCTGACAAATCCGTCTGTGCGGGGGAATTCCCGGAAAATGAAAAAAAGTGCCTGGAAACTTTAGGTTTCCAGGCACTTTTGACGTGTTGCCAGAATTTTCGCAGTGTATCCTTTTGATTGCCAAATCAGGGCATTTTCCCAAATTCCACAGCGAACAGCTGGCCGTGGAACAGCTGGTGCAGGAGAACCGCTCCCGCAGCGGTTACCGGTGGGTGGTCTTTGGAGCGGCTCAGTTGGAAGGCTAGGGAACGGGTGTTTTTCGACAACACACGCTGTTGTACCTGGCGCTGAAGCTTTTCCAGTAAAAGCTCCCCCCGGTAAGCGGCGGCCCCGGACAGGAGAATGGCTTCCAGTTCCAGCAGATTGTTCAGGTTGATGACGCTGGAAGCCAAATATTCCCCTTGCAGATCCAACATGGCGTTGCAATAGGGATCACCGTTCCAGGCGTTGTCCACCAGCTGTTTCCAACTGGTCAACTCAGGACGGGAACGGCGGGCGTCGTAGAGTATGGCGCTGGTGGAAGCGTATAGCTCTAAACAGCCCCGGTTTCCGCAAGAGCAAGGACGCCCCTGGAAATCGATCGATGTATGGCCCAACTCGCACCCCAGACCGTTGGCGCCAGTGTAGATTTTTCCGTCTAAAGCCAGGCCAAGGCCGATGCCATCGTTGATAATCAGCAGGGCAAAACTGTTGTAAGGAGAGCCTAAATCCAATTCCGCCCGGGCCATGGCAGAAGCATTGTGCTCCACAAAAACAGGATAGGAAAGGCGGCGACTCAGCTCCTTCTCCAGAGGCAACCCGTGCCAGCTGTCAAACCGGGGGGGATTGAGAATGATTCCTTGGCTGGCGTTGACCGGTCCGGGGACAATGGCACCTACACCCAGCACCTGTTGGGAAGGAATTCCCTGTTCCTTAAGCAGCTTCTCCGCCTGTTTGGCAATGGAATCCAGGGCAGTTTGGGGATTGTCCTGATAGGGAAGGGTGATGGTTTGTCCCAGGATTTTCCCGCGCAGGTCTAAAAGGCCCACCTCAAAGCCTTCCCGGTCAATGCTGATCCCCACAAGAGTTTTCCAGGACGGTACTAAATCCAGCAAAATGGGTTTGCGTCCGGGAGCAGATTCTTCTGGGGCTATTTGGGTTTCTTGAATGATCCCGGTTTCCAACAAGTCCCCTACAATATTGCCAATGGCCGATTGGGTCAGCTTTGTTTGTTTGGCCAGGCTGGCCCGGGAGATGGGACGACGGTGAATCAGCCCCAAAATCTGCCGGCGGTTTTCCAGCTTCATAGTGTCCTTGTTGCTGCCTAAGACGGGCATGAGATTCCTTCCTTTCCGTTAAATGGATCTTCCGAGTGGCCTGCATAGGAGTAAGACAGGGACTGGGCCGGGGGCAGTCCACTCCCCAACAGGGCAATGGAGAGAGCCGCCGCGTCCCCCAGATGCTCTCCCAGCTGGGCGGGCAGAATTTGGCAGGCTTTCCGGTTGGGTTCTAATGCTTCCTGCTCCAGCACTTCCAAAGCGGCTTGTTGGAGAAGTTCCCCGCTTCTGGCGTAAATGCTGCCAAGGATAATCCTCTCCGGGTTGAGCAAATCCACCAGCAACGCTAAAGCAGCTCCCAGATGGTGTCCGCTGCACCGGTACACTTCCAGAGCGTCGGGATCTCCGGATTTGGCGGCAACGGCAATGGACTGGGCGGTGAGCCTGTCAAGATCTTCCAGAGTGGGGCAGAAGCTGGCAGGCCGGCCCTGCTGAATCCGTTCCAAAGCTATGGCTTTGCCCAAGGCGGCAATGCCCCCACCGCTGCAAAACCCCTCAAAAGAGCCGGCTTTTCCGTATCCAATGGGGGCGTAAGGCGCCCCATCGGTTTGAGGACAACGGCAGTGGCCCAATTCCCCGGCCATGTTATTGGCGCCGGAATACAGCCGGCCGCCCAGAATCAGCCCGGCCCCAAACCCTGTGCCAAATGTGAGGAATACCAGATTGTCACAGCCTTTTCCCGCTCCAAAAGTCCATTCCGCCACCGCGCAGGCATCGGCGTCATTTTGTAGAAAACAAGGGACGCCAAAGGCTTTTTCAAAGTAGGCTGTTATGGGAACTTTGTCCCAGCCTGGCAGGTTGGGCGGAGATAGGATCAAGCCCTTTTGACTGTCTAAGGGGCCGCCGCAGCTGATTCCGATCCCGTCTAAAGCGCTTGGGGGAATGCAACGTTTTTTCAACAATTTTTTCAGGGTGTTCTCCAACAGTGCCACTGCGGGTTGCCAGCCTTCTCCAGGCGTAGAGAGCTTTACCTTTTCTTGAATCTCCAATACCCCGTCTTGAAGTTGGGCCAAGGTTACAGCCAGTTTTGTCCCGCCAATGTCCAGTCCTGCGAAATAGTTCATAAGCCCTCTCCTTTCACAATTCGGTGATGAGGGTTTCCATCAGCTCTCCAGTTTCCGGAAACGCCCGCAGTGTTTTGATTTCCTGGGGGCCAAAAGACAGCTGGGTTTCCATTCCCAGGAACGGCAGGGATACCCGGCTGGAAACAGCCTGGCCTGCTGTTTCGTAAAACCGGAGAATATATCCCTTTCCGTCTTCCGCTTGTTTGGCGGTGGAAAGCACCACATTGTCCTTTTCAATTTCCACCCCCTGGTAAACGGTGTCCAGCATACCGTCGTGATGGGTTTCCAACAGCAATTCCGGAGAGAGGTTCAACAGGTTGGCCCTGCGGACGGTGGAAAACGGAGTTGTGTCTGGGGACAGAGTATAACGGAAAAAATTGCTCCCCCTGGTCCTGATATTCCACCAGATTGTCCCGTACGCCGTAATGGTCTGCGTAAATGGAACCCCGGGCGATGACCATTCGCAGGTCGGCGCCGTGAGGGCAGGGGACAATGGAGAAGCTGTATTTGCCGTCGTTACACAGGCTCAGACCCGAGCCGTCAGGAGAAGCTGCCAACACCCACTTGTGAGCAGGAAATTCCTCTCGGCTCAAAGGCCGTTCCTCAAAGCCATAAGGCAGGGAATAGAGGGCTTTGGGTTCCACAGCTCGCACAGGGAAGGACAGCTTGATCAGTTTCAGATGTTCTTCCATATCCAGGCGGCAACGGACTTCCAATTCCCTGGAGTTGGCGGATAACAGAAAATCCTGACGCAGGGTGGAGCCTTGATACTTTACGGTTGACCGGATAGCAGCCCGCAGCGGCCCCCGCTCCAGCAATGTCAGCTGAGCTTGGCCCATTTCTCCCACTACCTGGTCAAACACGGTCAGACCATGGGCCCAGGTATCGGGCTTTTCATCGTCGTTGACCAGCGCTTTCCCCATGGGGCCGGCAGCCAGTTCCCGATCACGCTCTTTGTCGTAAAAACGGATAATACAACCGGAGTAGGGGTCGAATTCCACCCGCAGGAATTGATTTTCCAAAGCATAATTTTCCCCTTTGGCCGGATGATCCAGCAGTGCGTGAAAAGCCTGGTCCTTGAAGACGTAGAACACAGCGTAACCTAGGGCCGGTACCTGGGCTTGAAACAGGGTATTTGTCCTGTCTTCTCCATTGGTTTGCGGTCCCCGGACAAGTTGGCAGGGAACAGGATTGCCTTGGGCGTCGCAAACGCCAGATACGGTAGTGTTCAGCTGTACGGGTTGACAAATGGGGAAGGAGTGAGGATTGCACACAACCACGGGGGCACCTTCTCCTTCTTTTTCCCAGAGAATCAGGGCGTTCTTTTGGCAGGGTGATTGGGAGAGGCCTTTGGTGGTACGCACGTTCCAGGAAATGCGGTGGAGAGCTGTCTGGGTGATTTCCCAAGCAGCATCTTCTGCGGCGGACAGTGCATTTAGGGCATCGGTATAGCGCCGAGCGAATCTTTTCCATGCCCTGCTTGGTGAGGAACCCCTCGCCGGGTTTGGTGGAGTAGGCGATGAGATGCACATGAGGATGGTGGCCTTCGTTGTGAAAGGCTGCGTACCATTTCATGTGGTTGGGCGCTATCTTCAGCCCCTGGGCCAGCGTCCCAGCCTGGGAGCGGAGCAAATCCCTCCAGCGGGCAGCGGTATCAAATCCCAGCCGCTGGGCGTCCTTCCGGCGAAGGGAGAGGATCAAGGTCCAGACAGGCCCCTGGTGAGCGTCCAGTTCTTTTGCCACCTGGGAGAGTACCACCGGCTTTCCGGCGGTAGTGAACAGGCCATGACTTCCCAGGCGCTCCGCCCTGGGGCGGGTGGCCATGTATTCCATGTAGCCCTCCACGCCAGGGGTTTCCACGCCCTCCCGCGTGGCGATGTACTTGGCGTACCCGCCACGAGATCGGGTCTTGTTGTCCTTGAGGTAGCCGAACTTTGTGATGAATTGTGCCATCTTGTTTTACTCTTTCTGCCATTGTAAGGCTTGCTCAAAGGAGATCATCCCATTGGTTTTGCGGATCTCCTGGACGCATTGCCCGCGCAGTCGCTTTAGCTCCTGCTGATTTACTTCGCAGACAGCTGCTAGAATGTTGGATATCACAGCCTGTTCCACCGCCATCTTGAACAGTAGCCGCCCCATGCGGTTGGAGCTCTCGTCCACGATGCCCTTCACGGTAGAGGGGATGACATCGGCCAAGTAGTCCTGGTTTTGCTGACTGGAGACATAGCCAACGTAAAACAGAATGGCTTTTTCAATGAATTCACTTCTACTGACGCAGTTATCGATGTGGTAATACTGGTCAGCCAACTCCAACGTGGAGGGTTTAATCCAAAGCTGGAACCGTCGTTTTACCTCTTGTTTTTCATTTTCTGGTATTTCCATGCAAAATTGCTCCTTTCGTTTATGGCACCTGGAATAGCACCGTGCCAAAGCTGGTGTTTTCTAGGTGTTCGGGGAAACCCAGCACCGCAACCAGGCACCCAGGCCCCAAAACCGGCACCGTCTTTTCCGTGAGAGAAAATCCCTCAAAAAGCCCGAAGCGACCGGCTCTGCCGGGCGCTGTGAACTGGGAAGGGGCCGTCTTACGGCACCGTCCCTTTGTCCTGCTCTTCTTTCACACCCTCTCTGCTGCCCTGATCCGGGCCTTTTTCCACTCGCCTAACACGGGGCCCACACGGGCCTTTTGGGAGCTGGGTCGGGTACTTTCCCCACCTTGGGTGGAAACCCGCAACAACGGGCCACACGGGGCTCAACAGGCGGGAACAGGTGATCCTTCCGGTTCCTGGCTGCGGGGCGCAAAAAAGGCCGCTGCCGGGTTTTGCCTGGCAGCGGCCTTTCGCTCTCTATTTCATGTTCTCGA